>JAHEGL010000422.1:3384-5797 GCA_024645145.1 Planktotalea sp. | reverse complement strand
TGGCCATGCCCCAAACAATAACCGCCTCTTTAGATAGGTTATAGGCGCGCACATGATTTAGGTTTTGCGCAGCGACGAAATCATCTAGTTCACATACGCCAGAAAGAGCCATTAGGGCTTTAACTTGCTCAATATTTTCAGCCCACGCGGCGCCCGCTCGCGAGGCTGTATTTACGATAACGCCGCCTGCTTTCAGGTTCGCTTCCAGCGTGCGGGTTAGCTGAACAAGCCCAAAGTAGTTCACCGCCAAAACGGAGTTTGTCAGCCCTTCGCGCGGCGGCAAACCTGCGTTATTGATCAAACAATCGAACGTGCCATCAAGTTGCCGAGCAGCCGCATCAATCGCCTCGGGATCCGACATATCAAGCTTGATCCAGCGATCCACATTCGCAGGTGCAGCGGTATCAAATGCGGTAACTTCATAGCCTTTCGCTTTGAGTTTCTTAACCGTCTCGGCACCAATTCCCGTCGCTGCACCTGTGATAATCGCGCGCATAGTGTGTTCCTTAAATCAGTTTTCCCGAGGGGGCCGAGATGCAATGGGCTTCGGTAAAGCCTAGCACCCCGTCGCGGCCCATATTCCGGCCAATCCCAGAGAGCTTGAAGCCGCCAAATGGGCCTAAACCATCTTGCGCGCGCGGGCCGTGATCGTTGAAGAAAGTATACCCAGACTCGATTTTGCGAGCCATGCCCAGTGCGCGGTCTGTATCTTCGCTCCAGATTGAGGACGCCAAGCCGAACTCGCTGTCGTTGGCAAGCGCTATGGCCTCTTCATCGGTTTTGTACTTCATGATCGGCAACGCGGGACCGAACTGTTCCTCGCGCACCACAGAAAGCGAAGGATCGGCGTTGAGCACCAATGCGGGTTTTTGGAAATAACCGCCGCCATTGTAGAGCTCTTCGTCAGGTACCTGCCCGCATTCTCGCACATCCGCGCCTTGCGCGCGGGCTTGCGCGATCATATCGGTCACAACCTTCAACTGTTTGGCATTGTTCAAAGGGCCCATGTTGGTTTCGGCTAGCAGCCCATCACCTACAACCGCAGCGTCGCACTTCGCCAAAAAGCCGTCGACGACTTCGTCGTAGCGGCTTTCATGGACATACATGCGCTTCATCGCATAACAAATTTGGCCTGAGGACCCGAATACTGCCCAATACATGCGTTCAAACGCGGCATCATCAAGCTGCGCGTCCTGGCAAATGATGCCCGCGTCATTGCCGCCTAGTTCCAGAACCAAAGGCGTAATATTTTGCGCGGCAACCTTCATCACGTGACGGCCAACATCGACCGAGCCAGTGAAGTTGATTTTGCGGACTAGAAGATGACCAATAAGCGGATCACCAATGCGCGATGCGGAGCCAGTGATGATATTCACTACACCTGGCGGCAACATCGCCGCGATGCGATGCAATGTCAGTGAAGGAACGAGGGCAGAATTCGCCGAGGGTTTCACAACGACGCAGTTCCCTGCCGCCAAAGCTTGGGGGAGTTTGCATCCCAAAATCGCTAAGGGCCAATTCCATGGCACCACCAATGCAGCCACGCCTGCGGGTTGGCGATGCACCAACGTATCAAACCGCGCTCCTTGTATGCGCTCGTCTTCGTCCAGCGCTTCGCCAAAGGTTGCTGCTTGCTCAAACCGCTCACCAATGCGCGAAAGCTCTATCATGGTTTCTTGTGCGATTTTCCCGTGCTCTCGCGTGAACAATTGCGAGCGCGCCGTTAGGTCCGCCTGATCCGCTGCCAATTCCGTGGCAACATTGCGCAACATCGCTGCTCGCTCGGCGTAGCTTAAGCCTGACCAAGCAGGAAACGCAGCATGCGCCGCACGCACGGCCTCATCTACATCCTCTTTAGTGCCAGAGGCCGCTTTGCCAACCAATTCGCTTGGGCGCGCAGGGTTAAAGATATCATAGGTTCCGCCGCCCGTTGCTGGGCGCGCTTCACCGTTGATGAAAATGTCAGTGGTTATGACCTCAGATTGAAGCTCCATGACGCTCCCTTTCACAAATTCTTAGGCGCAGGCGCTTCGGGAAAAAACACCATGTCGCCCTTTTTGTTGATCGGTGGCACAGGCCATTGATTGCCGCGTGTAAGGGACAAGCCGCGATTGGGACCAGGATGGAACGTGCGCGCAGGCTCGCCAGTGAATTCGCCGTTGCTCAGCCATTTCTCGTCCGAGCCATAGAGTGAAGATTTCAGCAAACCCTTCATGCGCTCCAGCGTCTCTGCGTGATCAGGATCGCCGCCTAGATCCACCATTTCCTTGGGATCCTCATTTAGATCAAACAATTGGAAATGATTGCCCGTTGGATACCAAATCATCTTGTAACGCTGATCGCGGATCATACGGCTCGAATGGGCTTCTTCGCCGAACTCTCCGTATATGAAATCGCGCGGCGCATCGCTCAC
>JAHEGL010000422.1:0-3374 GCA_024645145.1 Planktotalea sp. | reverse complement strand
CGCCATGCTCAAGAGCGTTGGCATAACGTCTTGCAAACCCGTGACGCGATCATCGGTGCGATTAAATCCAATGGCTTCGTCACCCGCCTGCCCGACAACAATCATCGGTACGTTAGCTGAGCCTTCATAGTAAGTCTGCTTGGCCCACATGTTGTGATTACCCAGCATATCGCCATGATCCGAAGTGAACATGATGATCGTTTCATCAAGAATACCCTCTTCACGGATCGTCCCAACCAGAGAACCGATCTGTTGATCGATTTGCGTGCAAAGCGCGTAAAAGGCACGGCGCGCCCAGCGGATTTCACGCTCCGAATAGACTGAACGCGCCTGTACGCCTTGGAGGTTATAAGGCAATTCCATGCTGCACCATTCACCCTCGAATGGTTTGTCGATTTCAACGTCAGCATAGTGATCCAAGAAGCGCTGCGGTGGCACCAAAGGCGGGTGCGGATGGCGATAGCCGAGATACCAGAACGCAGGGCGCGTGGGATCGCGGCGGCGGATCGCGCGCGCCATTGTGTCTGTGGCCCAGTTGGTGGCATGAACGCGCTCGGGTAGATGCCATGCAGTCGCCTGATAGGCATTGTTGGACATGCCATGGCCAAATTGTTGACCTACATAGCCCTGATCACCAAGGAAAATTTCGTAATCATCACTTACGCCATACAGCGTGCGCCCCTCGTCATCGAGTTGGATATCATCAAAGCCGATGCGGTCACGCTGCGGATAGGTATGAGTCTTTCCAACGCCGTAGGTTTGATAACCTGCGTCGCCAAAACACTTTGCCAGCGTTGGTAGATGCGGCTCCATCGGACGATAGGGTTGGAATGTTCGATCCCCGTGTTGACGAGGTGTGCATCCCGTCATCATCGTGCGCCGCGCAGGCAGGCAAACAGGTGTTTCCGAATAGCAGTTGGAAAAGCGCACACCGTTGCGACAAAGTTGATCGAGCACAGGCGTGTGAATCGCTGGATGACCAGCCGCGCCAAGAAGCGCCGCGGGCCAATGATCAGTCACGATCAAAAGAACGTTAGGTTGGCTCATATCAAGGCACCTCTATCGCGCGGGGGAGAAGATCGTTGACCAAGTGGTCATGCGCCGCTTCATGTGTCAGAAAATTCGGGGGCGGAAAGCTGGAATGTAGGTCCCACGCGTCCCCTGTTGCCTCCATATGCGCAAATATCTGCGCATCGAAAGCCTCCATCAAGGCGCTATGCGCTGGATCATCGACGAGGTTGTTCAACTCGCCTGGATCGGCGTTCTGATCAAACAGGAATTTGCGCCTATTTGGCTGACGCACGTATAGCCAGTCTTTTGTGCGAATGCCGCGTTCGGGAACGGGAGTAAATTCACCTTTAGCACCATCATCCATTCGAAACGTTTGGTACATGATTTCGTCTCGACCCACATCGCCGCCCTCAAGCAATGACAGATAGCTTTGGCCATGCGCACCCGAAAGCGGTGCGCCGCCTACAAGATCAAGCATGGTCACAGGCGTATCAACACCGACATCAATCATCCCGTTTGTACGCGTCCCAGCCTTAAATCGCTCAGGATAGCGCACAATGAACGGCACTTGCATCGCAGCTTTGTAGCCCTGCGGCTTGATCCCGCAGAAATAGCCGTGCTCGCCTAACATATCGCCATGATCCGACAGGAAAACCACCATGGTATTGTCAGCAATACCCAGCTTATCCAGATGATCCAAAATACGCCCCACATTGTGATCGATACAGGAAATCATCCCATAGTATTCAGCCATAAACCTACGCAATTCGGCTTCGGTTTCAGGCTCCATCTGTGGCTTTTTGTTATATGCTGTGCGGCTCGTGTGGGCCGCTTTCAGATTTCCGTTGCAATCGGTTTGCAAACGATCCTGTTGAATGCGCGCTTGCTCGGCCTCGGGTAAAACGCCTGCGCGAATGTCCATGTCAGCAGGATCATACATGGTGCGCCAATGCTCTGGCATATCATTAGGGTGGTGCGGTGGACCGTAAGAGATAAAACCAAAGAATGGCTTGTCAGGCGTTTCATCGCGCGCCTCATCAATGAAGTCGATCAAATGATCCGTCTGATAGTCGGGCTCATAGCGGCGGCAGCGATAGGGTTGATCCGTATCGCGCCAAAAGATGCCATCCATATATTGATGGCCACGATTGAAGCCGACAAATTTCTCAAATCCAAAGCGCCGCTCTGGCGGGACAAAACCGGGCTTGGGACCACCTTCAAGATGCCATTTTCCAACATAAAGCGTGGAGTAACCTGCCGCCTTCATATGCTCGCCAAGCATGTCGTGGCTTGCATCTAGCGGGAAATGATTTTGATACATCCCATGCCCCTGCGCATACTTGCCCGTCATCATCGAGGCGCGAAACGGACAACATAGCGGATAGGAGGTGTAGGCCTCGTCAAAAGTGACGCCCTCATTGGCAAGGCGTTGAATATGCGGCGTTTTCACGACCTTATTGCCAGAGACAGACATGCTGTCATAGCGCATTTGATCAGGGTAGATCAGAATGATATTCGGCTGTTTGCTCATTTTCTTTTCACTCCAAATTCGCTCAAGACAACTTACTCAGCGCTAGTTTTGCGCTGCCAACACACGCTTCCGTATGTTTAGATGTTACTATTTGTGCGCCGACAACTCTTTGACGGATCACGCTCCAAACATTGTTCGCCGCGCCGCCGCCCGCAGTATGGATAACTATAGGGTAATCCGCACCCAAATCGGCCATTGCAGAATAACACCGCGCCTCAATTCGGGCCATGCTTTCGAATAAGCCGTGCAGGAATTCCACGTCCGAAGCCGGGCGGGGCGTAAGCCGGGGCGCTAAGAGTGGGTCATTGATCGGAAAACGCTCACCTGCTTTAAGCAACGGATAATAATCGAGCGGGCTTTCTTTGCTCGGATCAATCTGATTGCTCAGCGCCTCTAATTGCTCAGAATCAAAAAATGATTTCAGCACACCACCACCAGTATTGGAGGCGCCGCCAACCAACCAATGATCACCAAGCCGATGCGAATAGAGCCCGATTTCAGGTGCATCTATGCGCGAACGGCTCAGAAGCTTCACCGCCAAAGTTGTACCAAGCGACGTCACCGCCGCGCCTTGCTCAAGCGGTGCGCAAGCTAAGAAGGCTGCAATACTGTCCGTCGTTCCCGCATGAACCTTGGCTTGTGCCGACAGGCCGAACAATTCAGCGGTTTGCTGAGAAATATTACCAATTTCGGCTCCAGCAGGAACCACCATTGGCAACAACTCAAGTTTCACGCCGGCCAATCCAGCCCATTCTGGCCAGACGCCTGTTTCTGGATCAAAACCTGTTTTTAGTGCATTGTTATGATCAGAGTAGCCGCCTTGCCCCGAGAG
>JAHEGL010000402.1 GCA_024645145.1 Planktotalea sp. | reverse complement strand
TTTCCTTGTGCATTCGTTTGCAGCAAAAGGACCTTCTGAGTGGTAATTTCGCTCAATCTTTAGAAATCTCCCCCCGACCCGACTGGCTCTGTTGCGTTACGCATCAGGGCCATTTTTTATGTCGTGAGGAAACTGATGTTCGTGCCACCAAACTTGCGGGTCTCGCGCAGGTCACATTCAAGCGGCGGCGCAATCACTGCGCTCTCTTCCCATAAGATCAGCGCATCCTCAGCAATCCAGCCACCAGCGAGCGCGCTTTTCAAAGCCGCTTCACCCATAGATTTCCCGTAAGGTGGATCGAGAAAGATCAACCCATAAGGGGCATCTGGATTTGTCGGCAAACGCGTTGCATCGCGCGCAAAAAGCTTGGACATTGCTTTGCAATCACAAAGCGCAACGTTTTCACGGATGAGGCTTTGACCTTTGCGACCCGTCTCCACAAACGTGGTATACGACGCCCCACGCGAAAGCGCCTCAAGCCCTAAGGCGCCAGTGCCCGCGAAGAGATCAAGACAACGCACATCGGTGATCGGGTCGTCGTAACGGCCACCCATTAGAACGTTGAACAAGCTCTCGCGCACGCGATCTGTCGTAGGACGCAAATGCGCACCAGCGTCGCCTTTGCCAACGGAGGCCAACGCACGACCACGAAAAGAGCCGCCAATAATCCTCACGCTTTGAGCAGTGCTTTCATGTCGGTCTCTGGATTGGCGATGACATCAGGCGCTGGCGATTTACCTGCCTCGATCAGGCGTTTGCCGATCATGTAGTTGCGCGGATCGTTCATCGCATCCACTGCCAAAAGCGTTGGGCCTTGATAGTACCAGAACGACACGGCAGGACTATCAGGATCACGACGCGCAACCACGCTATCATAACCGATATTCAAGCCAGCAATTTGTAACTTTACATCGTATTGATCAGACCAGAACCAAGGTTTTGGCGTGTAACTCTTGCCTGCGCCCATCATGTTCTCGGCCACCGCTTCAGCCTGATCAATTGCGTTCTGCACGCTCTCTAGACGCCGCCGCGCACCGCGAAGCTCAAAGGACGCACAATCACCCGCGGACCAGATATTAGGGTCAGATGTTCGACCCTGTTCATCAACGGCAATGCCATTGTCGATGCTCAATCCTGCCTTATCTGCAAGCGCGCTATTGGGCGTAATGCCAACGCCTACGATGACAAAATCAACTTCAACCGCCGTGCCATCGGACAGGGTTGCGCCACTCACATGACCCTCACCATCGAGGGCCCTAAGACCAATACCTTCCAAAACATTGACATCATGCGATTGATGCAAAGCGCGGAAATAATCAGACGTGTCAGGCGCTGCGACCCGTTGCAGAATACGCTCTGCCATCTCGACGACGGTCACTTCAACGCCCATCTTACGCGCAACGGCTGCGGCTTCTAGCCCGATATAGCCACCACCCACGATCAACGCGCGTCTGCCTTCAACAAACAAGGACGCCATCGCGTCAACATCTGCCAAGGTGCGCACGGTATAAACACCACCCAAATCACCACCGATAGCCGCAGGCAGGGTATTTGCAGACGATCCAGTTGTCAGCGCAAGTTGATTATAAGGGATCACTTCGTCGCCCAAATGCACTTCGCGGCGCGCAGTATCGATCGACGTCACGGGTGTGCCCATCTTCAAGGTGATCTTTTGATCCGCGTAAAAGCTCTCTGGTCTTAAAAACAAGCGCTCAAGTGACATATCACCGAGCAAATACGCTTTGGACAAAGGAGGACGTTGATAAGGCGGCACAGGCTCCTCACCGATCAACGTGATCTCTCCTTCAAAGCCAGCACTGCGCAGCTTGGCGACAAGCGAAGAGCCCGCTTGGCCTGCTCCGATAACCACATAATGTGCCATAAACACGTGTCCTTCTTGAATACGGGTGGCGAATATCTGCGCAGACCCTATATCTTTGAAGGACAAGAACGCAATTACACCAAAGGGCAACTTTATGACAATTTCAGAGGGCGACCGCCTCCCCTCATCCACATTGGTCCATTTAGGCGACGCAGGTCCCGCACCTGTTGCTTTGGCAGACAAGCTTGCAGGGCGCAAAGTTGTGATCTTTGCCGTTCCGGGCGCATTCACGCCCACATGCCATTCCGCACATGTTCCCAGCTTTATGCGCACCAAAGATCAATTCACCGCTAAAGGCGTGGACGAGATTATCTGTGTTTCCGTAAATGACCCTTTCGTCATGAAAGCATGGGGCGACGCGACAGGCGCTGCTGCCGCTGGCATCACGATGCTGTCCGACGCAGAAAGCGCGTTTACCAAAGCGATTGGCATGGATTTCGACGCGCCACCCGCTGGCCTGATCGCACGCTCCAAGCGCTATGCGATGGTGGTTGAGGACGGTGTTGTCACACACTTGAACGAAGAAAGCAGCCCAGGAGAGTGCGAAATTTCCGCAGGCGAAGGCTTGTTGGATGTGATGTAAGCCTTAAAGGCTATCCAACTTGCGCGCCAATTTCACATCGAGCGCGCTTAGACCATCCACGTCGTGGGTGGTCAACACGACATGCAACTTGTTGTAAACATTGAACCATTCGGGGTGGTGATCCCACTTCTCTGACCAAATCGCTGCACGCGTCATCCAACCAAAGGCGTCAGCGAAATTCTTGAATTTGAAGTGTTTTTCAATCGCATCGCGACCCTCCACCATGCTCCAGCCAGTCGCAAACAGCGGATTCAGCAGAATATCGCGTGTATCATCAAAGAGCTTTTCGCTCATTCGTGTTCCTCCACTTGGATTTTCTTGAACGGGCCGTAGTTGGTGAGCACTTCGATGTTTTCTTCAATAGCTTCCCGTTCTGCCACCAGATATCGCTCAATCGCGTCAGAAAACCCTTTGTCGCCAACCCAATGCAAAGAATGTGTCGTCACAGGTAAATAGCCGCGCGCAAGCTTATGCTCACCTTGTGCGCCTGCCTCGACACGGGACAAACCCCGTTCAATAGCTGCATCAATCCCACGGTAATAGCAAAGTTCAAAATGCAGGCACGGATGATCTTCAACACAGCCCCAATAGCGGCCATAAAGCACATCGCGTCCTATGAAGTTCAAGGCCCCAGCAACTGGCACACCATCACGCTCTGCCAGCACAAGGATCACATCATCGCGCATGTTTTCCTGAACAATATCAAAGAATTGCCGTGACAAATAGGGGGTACCCCATTTGCGCGCACCGGTGTCTTGATAAAATTGCCAAAAGGCATCCCAATGTTCGGGCAGAATATCATCACCCGTCAAAGCACGGATGGTTCCGCCAAATCCGTTGGCTTGCTGGCGTTCTTTGCGGATATTCTTACGCTTTCGCGACGCGAGCGAGGCTAAGAAAGCGTCAAAGCTCTCATATCCATCATTCATCCAATGAAACTGCTGACTGGCGCGGGCCATCAGGCCCATCTCCACGCCCGCATGCATTTCCTCTTCGGTGCAGAACGTCAGATGAAGGGAAGAAATCTCGTTGTTCGCCGCCAACTGCACCGCACCTTGGAACAATGCAGATTGCCCGACCTGTTCAAACTCGGGCTTAACCAACAAGCGCCGCCCAGTAGCTGGAGTGAACGGAACCGCAACTTGCAACTTGGGGTAATAGCGCCCGCCCGCATTTTCATAGGCATGCGCCCAATTGTGATCAAAAATATACTCGCCCTGCGAATGGTTCTTTGCATAAAGCGGCGCAACACCGATCAGTTCACCGTTCAGCTTTGCAGTCAGATATTGCGGTTGCCAGCCTGTTCCCGCCCCGACAGAGCCACTTTGTTCAAGAGCGCTCAAAAACCGATACGTCGTGAAAGGATCGTTGGGCGCACCACCGTCACGCGTTTCTGGGCAAGCGCACGCATCCCACTCCTCTGGCGTGATCTGCGAAAGGCTTTGGACGATTTCAATTTCGACAGGCGTGTCGCTCATGTGTTGGGCAGCTTTGCCAAATATTGCTCAAATGTGATGTTATCGGCTACAGCGCGCGCACGCATTTCCTGCGCTTCGCTTTTGACGGTCCAGCACAAAATATTTGCGCCTTTATTCTTCAAATCTGCCACTCGCGTTGCTCCTAGATCTTCCACTTCGTGAGAGATAAAGCACGCGCCGACACTGTCAAAGTCAGGGATAGCGCGGAGACGATCCCGCGTGCCCGCAGGAAGAAGTGGCCAATCCTGAGCCGTATAAGCACTTGTGACGATGCCACGTGGCACTTGCGGCGCATGAATTGCCATTTGTTGCACCGAATGGGGATTAAACGACATCAGGCCAATCGGCCCTTCATAACGTTCGATATCGCGCGCCACAGCTTGTTCCAAGCGCCCCACGTTCGCGCCCATCATGCCGTCTTGATCCTTGATTTCGATCAGTAAAGGCACGCGCCCTGCAACCAATTCCAGTACTTCTACAAGCGTTGGAATTCCTTCCTCGCTCCCGCGCAAAATAACGCGCGCAAGATCAGCGCCTGAGCGTTGCTGGATTGGTCCACTGTCTTTGGCGAGACGCTTCAGATCGTAGTCATGGAACACCATCGCCGCGCCATCGCTCGACAGTTGAACGTCGATCTCGATACCATAACCCGCTTTGATCGCGGCTTTGATCGCAGCGCGCGAATTCTCTGGCCGGCCGTCTTTGACATCGTGCAAAGCACGGTGCGTGAGCGGTTTACTGATGAACGATGGGTCTAAGCGGTTCATTTAATCTGAAAGATGCCTTCAATCTCAACAGCAACACCAAACGGCAACGATGCCGCAGACACCGCAGAACGTGCATGACGGCCCGCATCACCCAGCGCTTCAACCATGAAGTCAGACGCGCCATTGATAACTTTTGGCTGATCCCCGAAATCGCTGGTCGAATTCACAAAACCCACCAATTTCACGACGCGCACCAGTCGATCCAAATCGCCACCACATGCCGCTTTGGCCTGCGCCAGCAATGAAATCGCGCAGGTCTTGGCTGCTGCTGCGCCCTCTTCTGCCGTCATCGTTTCACCAAGTTTTCCGGTGATGAACCCATTCGCATCATTAGAAATCTGGCCCGACACGTGAACCAATTCGCCCACTTGCACAAAAGGCACGTAATTCGCAGCAGGGGCGGGCGCATCGGGCAGCGTCACACCAAGTTCCGCAAGCTTGCTTTCAAAAATTCCAGCCATGTCGTCTCTCCTATTTGGATTTATGTACAGGCAATCACGCACGCCCTTTGCACGCAAGCCTCAAACGCGGCGCGCAGCCATACGTTCCCGCACAAGCGTGAAAATTCCCGCCGCCACAATAAGCGATGCGCCAATGACAACGTTGGTGCGCAATTGCTCTGCAAAGACCAACAAGCCAAGCGCGGATGCCCAGACGAGTTGCAAGTATGCGAACGGTTGTACTGAACTTGCCTCTGCCACTTCGTATGTCTTGATCAGCAGGAAATGCCCCCCTGCCCCTTTAAGACACAAAAGCCCCATCCAGAGCCAGTCTGAGCGGCTCATTGGCTCCCAAAAGGTGATGCCAACCACAGTCATCGCCACCGCACCTGACACGCCCGTCCAGAAAAAACTTGTGGCAGCGCTGTCTTTGCGCGCCACGAAGCGTGTAAGCAAACCATAAAGCGCAAACATCAAAGCAGAGACGAGTGGGATAAGCGCATAGGGCGAAAAGACCCCGGTGCCGGGCTGTAAAATAATCAACATCCCAATGAAGCCAACCCCAATCGCCGCCCAGCGCCGCCAGCCAACTTTCTCGCCGAGCACTGGACCAGACAGGGCTGCGATAAGAAGCGGATAACACGCGAAGACCGCGTGACTTTCGATCAAGCCCAG
>JAHEGL010000397.1 GCA_024645145.1 Planktotalea sp. | reverse complement strand
GTGAGCTTTAACTACAGCTGGTCATAACGGCCTGCCCGGACGTTCACGAACGAATTAGGATTGTTGATCGTAATTTCGGATTACGCAACCATGGGCGCGACGTTCACGAATTCAATATCCTCGGATCCGATATCAACCAAGCCTTGCAATGTAATTGTAGTGCGGGTTTCGGGTTGGGTTTCGGTCGCCTCCAGAGTGACGTGCACATAAGTAAGTTGCGCAAAACCTTCGCGATCCAGCGTTTCGATTTTGACATTTGAAAGAACAGGGAGGGTTTCGCCTTCGGGAACGACCACATCAATCCGCAACATGTCTTCCGCTGTATCAAAGTCGCCGATACTGATCCCTGCGGATCCTTCGATACTGTCTTCGGGGCCAAAGCCTGGGTTTGAACTTGAGGCAAAATCAACGTCCGCGTCATACACAAAGTTCAGCTCGAAAAGGTCTACGCCCTCACCGCCAGTCGCAATCGCGCCGCCTACAGTATTGCGCCATGTCGCAGCAATGTCTTTCGTCAAGATGAAATGGTCAT
Organism: Planktotalea sp.; assembly: GCA_024645145.1. Lineage (GTDB taxonomy): Bacteria > Pseudomonadota > Alphaproteobacteria > Rhodobacterales > Rhodobacteraceae > Planktotalea. Next base: position 5,305 of record JAHEGL010000397.1, on the reverse strand, counting down.
CCCCATCGCCGCCACGGACAACGGCCGCATTGTCATTGAGGCCTGTGTCAGTGAAGTCTGTGATGATCACATCATTTCCAGCGCCGCCATCCAACACAACATCGCCGATGCCAGCGAGCATGTCGTTTCCTTCGCCACCGAAGGCTTTACCAAGTTCGGGCTCAAGAAACTCGATGCGGTCATCACCTGCTTCTCCAAAAATTGAGTCGACGTACACGTTCACTGCGCGATGTCGTCGCCTGAACCCAGCAGCACGAGACCGGCGCCTTGGCCATTCAGGCCATCTGGATCGGGCGAAATAGTGTCGTCGCCTTCTGTACCTAAAATCGTGGTATCGCCATTGAAAAACAACTCTTGGCCGTTGCTTCTGTCTTCAACGGCCTTTGCGGATTGAGTGGATTCAGTATCTTTCGAAGTGAAGTCCATAGTCTCTGTCACACTTGGATCGACCTGCTCATCAGCTGCTAGCGGAATGGGCATTGTGCCCAATGGGTCGTTTTGAGCTTCTTCCGGATGATTGCCTTAGTTCGAAACCGCGTCACCATCTATTTCGGTGGCAGGATCGGTCATGCTTACAACAGTGCCAATCAACAAACCGGACAAAAGCAAAATAAGCCACATAATCAACCCTTTGACTGCAATATGCACTGAACCTGCATCGTATGATTGTGGTTTGTAATCTGAATCGAGCAATAGCGGACGGGCGTGGTGTATTGTTCGGGCCGATTTTATGTAGTTTGAGGGCGTTTCCAAACAAGGCTTGCCACGCTGGGCCAACCCTCCTATACGGCCCTCTCTAGTGACCTCCACGGGATTCGTTTGTCACGCTTTAGCGGCAACCTCGTGATGTTGAAAAAGGAATAGGCTATGAACGCCAACCAACTGCGGGATCAAACGCCCGATCAGCTCCGTGAAGAGCTGGCTAATCTCAAGAAAGAAGCCTTCAACTTGCGTTTTCAGCAAGCCACAGGCGCACTCGAGTCCACAGCGCGTATGCGCGGCGTCAAGCGTGACGTTGCTCGTGTGAACACAATTCTAAACGAAAAGGCAGCTGCGGCTGCTGCAGAATAAGGAAGTCTCGATATGCCTAAGCGTATTCTTAATGGCGTCGTAACTTCTGACGCAAACGCACAAACAATTACCGTATCCGTAGAGCGTCGCTTTACGCACCCGGTTCTTAAGAAAACCATTCGTAAGTCCAAAAAGTATCGGGCGCACGATGAACAGAATGCCTTCAAGGTTGGTGACAAAGTTCGGATTATCGAATGCGCACCTCGCTCGAAGACAAAGCGCTGGGAAGTGTTGGAAGCTTAAATCAAGCTTCCGGCGCTTCTTAGGAAGTGAAACCCTGGGGATTTCAGCGCGCATCGCTGCCCCATAGGTCCGGAGAAACCAAATGATCCAGATGCAAACAAATCTGGATGTAGCTGACAACAGCGGCGCTCGCCGTGTTCAGTGCATCAAGGTTCTGGGTGGTTCCAAACGTCGTTATGCCTCCGTTGGAGACATTATCGTCGTATCTGTTAAGGAAGCCATCCCGCGCGGTCGCGTAAAGAAAGGTGACGTGCGTAAAGCCGTCGTCGTACGCACCGCCAAAGAAGTATTCCGTGAAGATGGTACTGTGATCCGTTTTGATCGCAATGCCGCGGTAATTCTGAACAACAACAATGAGCCAGTAGGTACACGTATCTTTGGACCGGTTGTTCGCGAATTGCGTGCAAAGAACTTCATGAAAATCATCTCGCTCGCGCCGGAGGTGCTGTGATATGGCTGCTAAGTTGAAAAAAGGCGACAAGGTCGTTGTGCTTGCGGGCAAAGACAAGGGTAAAGAGGGCACAATCAGCTCTGTTGATCCGAAGTCCGGCAAAGCAATCGTAGACGGCATCAACATCGCCATCCGCGCAACACGCCAGAGCCAAACGTCTCAAGGTGGACGCATCCCGAAAGCGATGCCAATCCAGCTGAGCAACCTGGCTCTTCTCGATGCAAACGGCAAAGCAACTCGTGTTGGCTTCCGCATGGAAGGTGACAAGAAAGTGCGCTTCGCAAAAACCACGGGAGACGTGATCGATGCTTGATACAGCAAATTACACACCCCGCCTCAAAGCTGAGTACAAGGACAAGATCCGCGCAGCGATGAAGGAAGAGTTCGGTTACAAGAACGACATGCAGATCCCGCGTTTGGAAAAAATCGTTCTGAACATCGGATGTGGCGCAGAAGCCGTTCGTGACAGCAAGAAAGCCAAATCTGCTCAGGAAGATCTGACAGCGATTGCCGGCCAGAAAGCTGTTGTAACCAAAGCGAAGAAGTCCATCGCGGGTTTCCGCGTACGTGAAGAAATGCCACTGGGTACGAAAGTGACCCTGCGCGGCGATCGTATGTATGAATTCCTCGACCGTCTGATCACCATCGCGATGCCACGTATTCGTGACTTCCGTGGTGTCTCCGGGAAAAGCTTTGACGGCCGTGGCAACTACGCCATGGGCATGAAAGAGCATATCGTATTCCCAGAGATCGAATATGACAAAGTGGACGAAGTTTGGGGGATGGATATCATCATCACCACAACTTCCGGAACCGACGCTGAAGCGAAAGCATTGTTGAAGCACTTCAACATGCCGTTCAACAGCTAAGCGCGGGAGAGAGAGTTATGGCTAAAAAAGCAATGATCGAACGCGAAAAGAAGCGTGAAGCGCTTGTAGCAAAATATGCTGCTAAGCGTGCCGCGCTGAAAGAGATCGCGAATGACGAAAGCAAGTCCATGGAAGAGCGTTTTACAGCTCGCCTGAAGCTTGCAAAACTACCGCGCAACAGCTCGGCCACACGCTTGCACAACCGTTGCCAGCTGACAGGTCGTCCACACGCGTATTATCGTAAACTCAAGGTTTCTCGTATTGCCCTGCGTGACCTGGCCTCCCATGGTCAGTTGCCGGGCTTCGTGAAGTCGAGCTGGTAAGGAGATAAGATATGAATGATCCTATCGCCGACATGCTCACACGGATCCGCAACGCACAAATGCGTGGCAAGTCTACTGTGATGACACCTGCTTCCAAGCTGCGTGCTTGGGTTCTCGATGTCCTCGCAGACGAAGGCTACATCCGTGGCTACGAAGCATTGACTGGTTCTGATGGCCACCCGGCTCTCGAAATCAGCCTGAAGTACTACGATGGCATCCCTGTCATTCGCGAATTGAAGCGGGTTTCTAAGCCTGGTCGTCGCGTATACATGGGCGCTGATGACATCCCAACAGTCCGTCAGGGCTTGGGTGTGTCGATTGTCTCCACCTCCAAAGGTGTGATGTCGGATGCATCTGCACGCTCTGCCCATGTTGGCGGCGAAGTGCTTTGCACAGTCTTCTAAGGAAAGCGTATGTCTCGAATTGGTAAAAAACCAGTCGATCTGCCATCAGGTGTAACAGCATCTATTTCCGGTCAGACTGTTGAAGTAAAAGGCCCTAAGGGGGCACGTAGCTTCACCGCAACAGACGATGTTACACTCACACTTGAGGAAAACACCGTTAAAGTCACACCTCGTGGCAATTCCAAGCGCGCGCGTCAGCAGTGGGGCATGTCCCGCACTCGCATCGCAAATCTTGTGACTGGTGTGAACACCGGTGCCAAGAAAGAGCTTGAGATCCACGGCGTTGGTTATCGTGCCCAGCTTGCTGGAAACGTTGTCAAACTCAACCTCGGCCTGTCTCACGACGTCGATTTCGCAATCCCTGAGGGCATCACTGTGACTGTCCCGAAGCCGACCGAAATCATAATCGAAGGCAATGACGAACAGCAGGTTGGCCAAGTGGCCGCTGACATTCGTGCATGGCGCAAGCCCGAGCCCTACAAAGGCAAAGGCATTCGTTACAAAGGCGAGTTTATCTTCCGTAAGGAAGGCAAGAAGAAGTAAGGACCAGTCAAATGGCAAATAGCAAAAGAACTCTGTTTCTGAAGCGCCGTCTGCGCGTCCGGAACAAACTACGCCGCTCGAACGCGGGACGCATGCGTCTCTCCGTTCACCGCAGCAACAAAAACATCAGCGCTCAAGTGATTGATGATGTGAATGGCGTAACACTCGCGTCTGCTTCTTCCTTGGAGAAGACATTGGGTGTTGTCGGCAAGAACAACGTCGAAGCAGCAACGAAAGTTGGTGCAGCGATTGCAGAGCGCGCAAAGAAGGCTGGCGTGGAAGAAGTTTACTTCGACCGTGGCGGTTTCCTCTTTCACGGTAAGGTCAAGGCAGTTGCCGAGGCTGCACGTGAAGGTGGCTTGAAGATCTAAGAACCCGAGATAGGCGCGTCGCGATTGTGGCGCGCCTTTCCGATGACTCAGGGGCATACGCTCACTGGAGTTGACAGAAATTAAGGTGCCGAGTGCGCCACTCATAAAAGGACTGCTCCGCATGGCAGAACGTGACAACCGCCGTGGCAACCGCCGCGATGAAACACCGGAATTCGCCGATCGCTTGGTTGCGATCAACCGCGTTTCCAAAACCGTTAAGGGTGGTAAACGCTTTGGCTTCGCCGCACTCGTCGTCGTAGGTGACCAAAAAGGTCGCGTAGGCTTCGGAAAAGGTAAAGCGAAAGAAGTTCCTGAGGCGATCCGCAAAGCGACTGAGCAAGCAAAGCGTCAGATGATCCGCGTTGCACTGCGTGAAGGCCGCACATTGCACCACGATGTCGAGGGTCGTCACGGCGCAGGCAAAGTTGTCATGCGCACAGCCCCACAAGGTACTGGTATTATTGCTGGTGGACCTATGCGTGCGGTATTTGAGATGCTTGGCGTACAGGACGTTGTTGCGAAGTCTATCGGTTCGCAAAACCCGTACAACATGATCCGCGCCACCATGGACGGTCTGAAGAAAGAAAGCAGCCCACGCTCTGTTGCACAGCGCCGTGGCAAGAAAGTTGCTGACATTCTGAAAAAGGACGACGCACCAGCGGCCGCTCCTGCAGCAGCTGACGCGTAAGGAGATCTGAGAGATGGCTAAAACAATCGTAGTTAAGCAGATCGGTTCCCCGATCCGCCGCCCAGAAAAGCAGCGCCAGACCCTTATCGGTCTTGGCCTGAACAAGATGCACAAAACACGTGAGCTTGAAGACACGCCAGCAGTTCGCGGCATGGTCAACAAGATTTCTCACATGGTTGAGATCATCGAAGAAAAAGGCTGAAGGTGACGTAGTGTGCGTGATATCACGCACCTTACCGTTTCAGCGACAAACGCCCTTGGATCGCTCCAAGGGCGTTTTGCGTTTATTACATGCGATCTCTTTAACGTGTTCGTGCCGGTCTTGCTGCCGTGAGCGGTTGG
>JAHEGL010000385.1 GCA_024645145.1 Planktotalea sp. | reverse complement strand
TCGAAGTCGATCACATCATGCACACCCTCTACATCTTCCTGTATCCCATCCCACCACACCACACCACACCACACCACACCACACCACCTCGTTACTGCATCCGTCTGCTCACTCCCTACGCCAGCACATCCTCTCTTTCGAGGCCCTGCCTAGCACACCACCCTCCTCGCGTGCACACACCCCAAGTCACCTGCCCTCCTCCGCTCGCACATACCTCCTCTCCATCATCGCTGGAGTCGCGTGCGTTGGCATCACACCCCACCGCCTCCCTTCCATATGTTGTCGCATCAGATCGAACAGAAGGGCTTGTTTGTCCGGCGTGTAATTATAAAGCGCCCCCGCCTGAACCCCGACCTGAGCCGCAATCTGGCGCATAGACACCGCCGCAAAGCCATGTTGGGCAAACAACGATTGCGCCGCCGCGCGAATCTTGGGGCCTGTAGAACTGGAATGGGAACCTTGGGTACGTGCCATACGCATGACGTTAACTGAACAATTGTTCAGAAAAAACCAGAAATTCAGTTTCCCTTGCCACACCCTGCGCACTGGGCCACAAGTGTCAAAAGATATAGGATCACAAGTGCCACATGAGTTTTTTGGATACATCAAAGCAGCTTGCGATCGTTGCGTTTTGCTCGGCCCTAGCGGCGTGTTCTGATCTGCCAGAGCTTGAAGTGTCAGAGGCCGAGTTTGACAGCAAAGCGCCCTATCCCGAGTTTGTTCCGCTTGATGTACTGCTGAAAGAACCTGAAGCGACCATCACCGACGACACACAAGACGCGCTTGATACCCGCCGCGAGGATTTGCTCAGCACACCCGTCGCACAAACGGAACCCAACGATGACGCGCTGCAAAAGCGCATCGATGCTTTGCGCAAGCGCCAACAAAGGTTGAGCGCATCTACCCTCTCGCGCACGCCGGAAGTTGAGACAAGTAGCGCACAAAGCATCGAAGACCGCCTGCGTGATCGCCTGGAAAATGGGATCCGTCCCCCGACACCAAGCGAATAAAACGCAAATATGCCCGCCTTGCATGAAAGCCCGATTGCACAGCCGCGCCAGCACCAGTAAGCAAAAGCCGAACAAATTGACGCCTAAGGAGCCCTGATCATGAGCGAAAACACTCCCCTCCGTCTAGGAATTGCAGGTTTGGGCACGGTTGGTACGGGCGTCGTCAAAATTGTGCGCCAGCAAGCGGATTTGCTTAGCGCACGCGCAGGGCGCGACGTTGTCATCACCGCAGTGAGCGCACGTGATCAATCGCGTGATCGTGGCGTGTCTCTGTCGGGATATGCTTGGGAAACGGACGCCGTTGCCTTGGCGAAACGCGATGATGTGGATGTGTTTGTCGAATTGATCGGTGGCGATACCGGCGTTGCAAAAGACGCCGTTGAAGCCGCTTTGAGCCTTGGCAAAGATGTTGTTACCGCGAACAAAGCTTTGCTCGCACATCACGGTCAAGCCCTTGCAGAGCTGGCAGAAAACAACGCAAGCGTCATCCGCTATGAAGCCGCTGTCGCGGGCGGCATCCCCGTCATCAAATCCTTGCTCGAAGGATTGGCAGGCAATGAAATCACGCGGGTAATGGGTGTGATGAACGGCACCTGCAACTACATCCTGACCAACATGGAAAAATCGGGGCGCGGCTACAATGCACTCTTTGATGAATGCGCCGAGCTTGGCTACCTTGAGGCAGATCCAAATCTTGACGTGGGTGGCATTGATGCAGGGCATAAACTCTCTTTGCTCGCCGCAATCGCCTTTGGCACACAGGTTGATTTCGATGCCGTCGAGCTGGAAGGCATCCAGCGCATCGAGCTGCAAGACATCAACCACGCAGCTGACATGGGCTTTCGCATCAAGCTGTTAGGCGTCACGCAAATGACTGGCCGCGGCCTTGAACAACGTATGACGCCCTGCCTCGTCCCTGTCGATTCGCCCCTTGGCCGGCTCGAGGGTGGCACCAACATGGTAGTGATCGAAGGCAATCATGTGGAACAAGTCGTTCTGCGCGGTCCCGGCGCGGGCATGGGTCCAACAGCCAGCGCGGTCATGGGCGACGTGATGGATATTGCACGTGGCATTCGCATCCCGACCTTCGGCGTACCAGCAGCCAAGCTCACAAAAGCAACGGCAGCCAAAGCCGCGACACCTGCCCCCTTTTATCTGCGTGTCGGGCTCAAGGATAAACCAGGTGCCATGGCAAAAATCGCCACCATTCTCGGAGAGGCAGGCATCTCAATCGACCGCATGCGCCAACTTGGCCACATGGATGACACCGCTCCGGTGCTGATCGTGACACACAAATGCATGCGCCAAACGCTCGATCAAGCGCTTGAGGAAATAACAAAAATTGACGTTGTCGCCACCGCGCCTGTCGCGTTGCGTATCGAAAACCTCTGAGTTTCCTCTCTCTATAAATATCCCGGGGGAGCGCGAGGGCGCTGGCCCTCTCACCCGCAGCAACAAGTGAGCGCAAACATGCGCTCTTTACCGCTGCGCCCTCTTGCCTTGCAAGACACCCCCCGCTAGGCCACAGTCATTATCATACCAAAGGACCTTTGCGCATGACTCAGCCCGTTGATTTCAACGATCGTATGCTCTCTCTCGGCCTCGCTCGCGTTGCTGAACAAGCCGCCATTGCCTCCGCTAGACTGATCGGTCGCGGCGATGAAAAAGCCGCGGATCAAGCGGCCGTCAATGCAATGCGCGAACAGCTCAATCTGCTTGATATCGCTGGCACCGTTGTCATCGGTGAAGGCGAGCGTGATGAAGCGCCAATGCTCTATATTGGCGAAGAGGTCGGTACAGGATCAGGTCCCGCAGTCGACATCGCGCTTGATCCGCTTGAGGGGACAACGCTGACCGCGAAAGACATGCCAAACGCACTTACCGTCATTGCAATGGGCCCGCGTGGCTCGATGCTGCACGCGCCTGATGTTTACATGGACAAGCTCGCGATTGGACCGGGCTTTTCCGAAGGAATTGTTACGCTCGACATGCCTTATGCCACGCGGGTGTCGGCCCTTGCGTCTGAAAAAGGCTGTGCGCCGAGCGATATAACCGTCTGCATGCTCGAACGTCCCCGCCATGAGGAAATGATCGCTGAAGTCCGCTCCACCGGGGCGTCTATTCGTCTGATCACTGACGGCGATGTTGCAGGTGTTATGCATTGCGCAGAGCCTGATCTGACAGGGATTGATATGTACATGGGCACAGGCGGCGCGCCTGAGGGTGTGCTCGCAGCCTCAGCGTTGAAATGCATGGGCGGGCAGATGGTCGGACGCCTCTTATTTCGAAACGACGATGAACGCCGCCGCGCAAGCAACGCGGGAATCGAGGATCTTGATCGCATTTACACACGCGATGAGATGGTGACCCAAGATGTGATCTTTGCCGCAACAGGCGTCACAGGCGGCACGCTTCTGCCTGCCATCAAACGTGAAATTGGCTATATCACCACAGAAACGATTCTGATGCGGTCAAAAACCGGCTCTGTCCGGCGCATGACCTACCGCCTTCCTGTAAAGGACTAAGACATGGGGGCGTTCCTCACTGTGGAACGTTCGTTGACAGGGCGGCGTTGGGTCGGCCCTGATCCCGAAGTCGCGCGTCAGGCAAAGGCAATGGCGCAAAGCACAGGCTTTCCCGCCTCCATCTGTTCTGTCCTCGCGAAAAGAGCTGTAACCCCCGAGGATGCAGCTGATTTTCTCGCACCGACTCTGAAAAACCTACTGCCTGACCCGCGATCCCTGCGCGATATGGAAAAGGCAACGACGCGTATTCTTGCTGCCGTCAAAGCGCGTCAAAAAATAGCGATATTTGCGGATTACGACGTTGATGGTGGGACATCCGCCGCGTTGATCATCGACTGGCTACGTCATTTTGGTCAAACCGCGACGCTCTATATCCCCGATCGTATTGATGAGGGCTATGGCCCAAATGATGAAGCCATGGAAATGCTCGCGCGCGCCCATGATCTGATCATTTGCGTGGATTGTGGCACACTGAGCCACGGCCCCATTGCAGCGGCCAAAGATGCGGATGTGGTTGTGCTGGATCACCACTTGGGCGGCGAAACTCTTCCACCAGCCTATGCGGTTGTGAACCCCAACCGCGCCGATGAAACAGGCGATCTTGCGCATCTTTGCGCCGCTGGCGTTGTTTTCTTGATGCTTGTGGAAGCAGGGCGTCAGTTGCGAAGCGACAATGCAACGGGACCTAACCTTCTGAATATGCTCGATCTTGTGGCACTTGGCACTGTCGCAGACGTTGCCCCGCTGATCGGTGTGAACCGCGCGCTGGTGCGCCAAGGGCTCACAGTGATGGCGCGGCGCGAACGGGTCGGCATCACCGCCCTCGCCGATGTCTCGCGCATGGATACCTCGCCGTCGTCCTATCATCTGGGCTTTCTACTTGGCCCACGTGTGAACGCAGGCGGGCGCATCGGCAAAGCGGATCTGGGCGCACGCTTGCTTGCCACACGCGACCCACATGAAGCCAAAGCCATGGCTGAACGCCTTGATATGCTCAACACGGAGCGTCGCGAAATTGAAAACAACGTGCGTGCCACAGCCCTTGAACAAGCAGAAGAGCGCGGCTTTGATGCGCCGCTCGTTTGGGCCGCAGGTGAAGGGTGGCACGCAGGCGTCGTCGGCATTGTTGCATCCCGCCTCAAAGACGCAGCGCACCGTCCAGCAATTGTCATTGGTTTTGACGGTGACGCAGGTAAGGGATCTGGGCGTTCTATCAGTGGTGTGGACCTCGGCGCATCTATCCAAAAACTCGCCCATGAAGGCCTCATTGAAAAGGGTGGCGGTCACAAGATGGCAGCAGGTCTGTCTCTCAGCCGAGCGCAGCTGGAACCGGCCATGGCGCGATTGTCGGAACTTATGGCGAAACAAGGCGCGGGCAATGCTGGCCCATCTGATTTGCGTCTCGACGGTATGCTTATGCCCGGTGCCGCGCAGATCGAACTTATCGAACAGCTCGAACAGGCCGGCCCTTTCGGCGCTGGTGCCCCTGCCCCGCGCTTTGCTTTTCCCGATGTGGAGATCAAATTTGCCAAACGTGTTGGCGAAACCCATCTCAAAATCAGTTTCACCGACGGTCTTGGCACGCGCATCGACGCGATTTGCTTTGGCGCGATGGACACGCCGCTTGGCCCTGCATTAGAGAATCACGGCGGCAAACGATTCCACTTGGCAGGGCGTTTGGAAGTCAATTCATGGGGTGGCCGTCAAAGCCCACAACTGCGTTTGGAAGACGCAGCACCTGCATAAAAAGCCGCATAAAAACTTCTCAAGAAAAACCTGATTTTTGCACTTGCGCGGCTGCGCGTCTTTGCCTAGAAGTCGCCCCACGCCATAGAGCGTCCCGTTCGTCTATCGGTTAGGACGTCAGGTTTTCAACCTGAAAAGAGGGGTTCGATTCCCCTACGGGATGCCAGTGGCGTATTAGGCCTTTTTTATATAGGAATTAGCGTTAATTTTCGCAGCCATTTCCCGTAGGTTTTTCCACCCAGCGACAGTTTATGACTACACAGCGAAGACCTATTCCTTCCATCGCCCCGTATCAGGTCCACAAACTAAACAACGGTTAGAATGAACTGGTGACCACTCCCCCTAGTCCGTTCAAACACTTCTCTAGGCGTCTACCACCATGCCTTTATACGCTTGATGGTCTCGCTCTCAAGGGGCTGCGAGAGGCAATCAACCACGTAGACTGGTCGTTATACGAAAGATAGCGCTGAGGCTTACACAGAGAGCCGTACAGGCGCATCTACACCAGTCGATACGTGTTATTGCCCCTGACACCACAGCCTCTACATACGGCTCTCTGGCGCACCTCAT
>JAHEGL010000354.1 GCA_024645145.1 Planktotalea sp. | reverse complement strand
CGTCGGTCTTGGATCAGTAATGCCCAAACCAGGCCGATAGAGAGGAACGCGTTTTAGATGCCTTGGTTTGCGGCGAGTTGCGTTGTTTGTTCGAACAGCTCTGGTGGGAACATATCAAACACGCGCGCGCCCATAGTTGCCCAAGCAAAGATTTCGAACCACGCGATATAGAGATGCAAGAGCGTGAGGAGGGCGATGATTGAAAGCGCGGCTTTTCTCATGGGGGTCCTCTTTGCGTCGTTTGAGGAACTCAGAGTATTTGGACTCAAATGCAAAAGGGCGGCTCTGATGTGAGCCGCCCTTTGATATTTGGAATATTGGGGCCTTACTCGTTAGGACCCAAAGCGCTGAGGCCTTTGAGAATGTCGATGGCATAGGCCAGTTGGTAGTCATCCTCGCGCAGCTTTGCTGCGTTTTCTGCCTTTTCGCGATCTGCTTCGATCTGGCGGATCTCATCCTCAGATAAGCTGTCGTTGTTCAACGAGCCACGTAGATCACTCTCAGAACGACGACGGTTGGAGATGCTCTCATCCTCTGCTTCGTCTTCTGCGTCTGGCGCGCGGCGTGGCTGTTCTACGATGATGTCAGGGGAAACGCCCAACGCTTGGATGGAACGACCTGACGGTGTGTAATAGCGCGCTGTAGTCAGACGCATCGCCCCGTTGGAGCGCAGTGGCATAACCGTTTGAACCGATCCTTTGCCGAAACTCTTGGTACCGATCACAATCGCGCGGCGGTGGTCTTGCAACGCACCTGCAACGATTTCAGACGCGGAGGCAGAGCCACCGTTGATCAGCACAACAATAGGCTTACCCATCGCGAGATCACCGGGAGTTGCGTTGAAACGATCCCCATCTGCAGGATCACGACCACGAGTGGAAACGATTTCGCCCTTTTCAAGGAAGGCATCAGAAACGCGGATCGCTTGGGTCAAAAGGCCACCGGGGTTATTGCGCAAATCGATGACGAAGCCGTTGATGTTGTCTATACCGCCCAGCTCTTCGACTTCTTCCGCGAGCTTCGCTTCCAGATTGGGAGTTGTTTGATCATTAAATGTTGTAACGCGCAGAACGACTGTTTCACCCTCTGTGCGTGAACGCACTGCGGTAAGTTTGATAGTGTCGCGTACGATTGAAACGTCAAATGGTTCGTCTTCGCCTTCGCGCACGATGGTCACGATGATTTCTGAACCGACAGGGCCGCGCATCAGCTCAACCGCTTCATCAAGCGCGAAACCAAGGATGCTTTCGCCGTCGACATGTGTGATGAAATCGCCGGCTTCGATGCCCGCTTCGTCAGCAGGTGTGCCATCAATAGGCGAGACGACTTTGACAAAGCCTTCTTCCTGCGTGACTTCAATGCCAAGACCACCGAATTCACCACGGGTTTGCACGCGCATGTCGTTCGCATCATCGGGTGACAGATAAGAGGAATGCGGATCAAGAGAGGTGAGCATGCCGTTGATGGCAGCTTCGATCAGATCGCCCTCATCGACCTCTTCAACATATTGCGCGCGGATGCGCTCAAAAATATCGCCGAACAGATCAAGCTGTTCATAGACGTTAACCTTTTTATCTGCTTCCTGTGCCAGCAGCGGGGCAGCAACTTGCGTGGTCAGGACGATCCCGGCCAATGTGCCCCCGACTGCGGCCATGATGAATTTCTTCATGTGCTCATTCCTTGTTTGCCGCGAACCACGAAAGCGGGTCCACAGATGTGTTATTCTCTCTTACGTCTATATAGAGCGTTTCTGAGCGGGTGTTTCCAGCCCCATCACTCCCTTGTGAGACAATCTGATCGATTTGATCACTTTTTCCGCCCATTAAGCCTACTGGAAAGCCTGCGGGCAGGACTTGTCCGATTTCACCGTAGAGCGTGTCTAAGCCCGTTAATATGAACAGCAAGTTAGCTTGCGGCTCTAGAATGACAACATTTCCAAGATCGAGCAGAGGGCCGTGATAGCGGATCGTCGCGGTTGTCGGCGTTGTCACAAGAGAGCGCGGACGGGTCACCACAAGAATACCGGGGCGTTCAATTCCAGCTGCATCGGCTTCACCCGCGCGTCTTAGAACGAGCCCTTCGACGGGAAGTGGAAGTTCACCTTTGAGCGCGGTGATGTCTGGGAGAGGGCCAAGTGCCTCAGCCGTAGTGATTTTGCTCAGACCACCAGCGAAGGCATCGAGCGTTTCAGTGGAACTGATGAGGATCGCAGTGCGCACGGGGTCTTCTGTGAATTTCTTCGGTAGGTCGGTGCGATCCGCCATTGCTTGGCTCAGCTCGGTGCGTGCGTTTTGGACGCCAGAGAGGGCGGTGCGTAGTTCATCCGTCGCGGTTTCTTGCAGGGTGCGCAGGAGTGTCATTTCCTCCACATCGCGGCGCAGATTGTTGGCGCGCGCGGTGAGCGCTGGTGTGAGTTCCGCGACCAACATGCCGGAACGCACAGCACCGGAAGGCCCATCAGGATGCGCCATAAGAACAGGGGCTGGCGCGCGGGAAATCGTTTGCAGGACCGCGAGGAGTTCGGCGACTTCGCCGTCGCGTGCTGCGAGTTGACGCGAGAGCACGGATTCACGGGTCGCAGCAAGGCGCAACCCCTCGCGCATCGCATCGAGACCTGTCTCAAATGCTTGGATCGTTGCGGTCAGCGCTTTGACGCGGTCGCGCGCGGATTTGGCTTGATCAAGCTGGGTCGAGGCTGCGCGCAAACGATCCGCTGCCGCTTGCGCAGTTGCGCCAGGGTTGTCTTGTGCAGTCGCTTGGGTCGCGAGGGTTAAAGCAATCAAAAGAGCGCGCAGCAGGTGCATTACTTGATCAAGCTTTCGCCCGTCATTTCAGCGGGTTGTTCTAAATCCATCAGGTGCAGCAGTGTCGGAGCTAGATCCGCAAGACGTCCGTTTGACAGTGTTGCGCTGACAGGTCCGCCGACAAGCGCGACAGGTACGGGGTTGGTCGTATGCGCGGTGTGTGGGCCGCCTGTTTCGGGATCGAGCATTTGTTCGCAATTGCCGTGATCCGCGGTGACGATCATCGCCCCCCCAGCGGTTTCAAGGGCGTCCAAAACACGGCCAAGACCTGCGTCCACGGCTTCGCAAGCTTTAATGGCAGCAGCAAGATCGCCTGTGTGACCCACCATATCCGGATTGGCGTAATTTGTGATTATCAAATCATATCCGTCATTGATCGTACCCACGAAGGCATCAGTCACTTCTGCTGCGCTCATTTCGGGTTGCAGATCATAAGTCGCGACTTTGGGGGAGGGGGCCATGTAGCGGTCTTCGCCCTTCTCTGGAACTTCGATGCCACCATTCATGAAGAAGGTGACATGGGGGTATTTTTCGGTTTCAGCGCAGCGGAATTGGCTTTTACCTTGTTTGGCGACCCATGCGCCCAGCGTGTTTGGAATATTGCGTGGCGGGAAAACCGTTTGCAGGTAGCTGTTATGCGCTTGAGAGTATTCGACCATTCCCAGCGCCGTTGTCCATGCGGGGCGTGGGCCAGTCTCGAACGCGGTGAAGTCCGGTTGCACGAGCGCGGCCAAGATTTCACGTGCGCGATCAGCGCGAAAGTTCAGGCAAAAGAGGCCGTCGCCATCTTTAGCACCTGCGTAGTCATTGATGACCGTGGCTTTGATGAATTCGTCTGTGATGTCTTTTGAATAGGCCGCGTCGATGGTCGCTTTGGCATTTGGCTGCGCGTCGCCTTTGGCATTCACAATCGCCTCGAATGCAGTGCTCACGCGCTCCCAACGGTTGTCGCGGTCCAGTGCATAGTAGCGGCCACAAACAGTTGCGATTTTAGCGCCAGCAGGCAATGCGGCTTCCAGCGTTTCTAAATAGACAAGCGCGGAAGAGGGCGCGACATCGCGGCCATCGGTGATCAGGTGAAGCGCAACGGGAACGCCTGCTTTGGCGATCACATCGATTGATGCGATCATATGGGTCAGCATCCCGTGCACACCGCCATCAGAGAGCAAGCCCATCACATGTGCAGTGCCGCCGCTCATCTTCATTTTTCCAATAAACTCAATCAAAGCTTCCGCTTCAAAGTAGCTGCCATCCTCAATTGCGAGATCAATCTGGCCAAGGTCCATCGCAACCACGCGCCCCGCACCAATATTGGTATGGCCCACTTCTGAATTACCCATTTGTCCACTTGGTAAACCTGCATCAGGTCCGTGGGTGATCAGTTGCGCAGAAGGTCCGTCACGCATGATGTGGTCAAAGTTTGGCGTGTTCGCCATTGCAGGGGCATTGGCTGTCGTATCATCACTCAAACCCCAGCCATCAAGAATACACAGAACAACAGGTTTTGGGGTGGTCATGACGGGTGATTTCCTTGGCTTTTTCTTTGTTTAGAAGAAGCAAGGGACCAAGGTAAAGCTAAACCCGATGATATGGGCTACCTGAGAGGATTGATGCCGCCCTATATAACTGTTCTGCCAGCATGACGCGCGCGAGCATGTGGGGCCAGACCATCGAGCCAAAACTCAGCGTGAAATCAGCGCGCTTGCGCAGTTCTGGATCAATCCCGTCTGCACCGCCAATAATGAGCGCAAGATCAGCGCGCCCGGCATCGCGCCAATCGCCAAATTTGCTAGCAAATTTGGGGGAAGTCATAACTGTGCCGCGCTCATCCATCGCGCATATCACAGCGCCTTTGGGAATAACGCGCTCAAGCAAAACGGCTTCTGCGCTCATGCCAAGACTCTTTTTGTCTTCGACCTCTGTAACGGACAAAGGGCCGAGACCTAAGCTCCGAACTGTACGATCAAACCGCGTTTGATAATCGTCGAAAAGAACCTTTTCCGGGCCTGCGCGCATACGCCCAACGGCACAGATATGGACTTTCATGAGATGCTAGACCGTTGGCCTTGGCATTGGCTCTTCGCCATCCAACCACATCTTTTCGATCTGGTAAAACTCGCGCACTTCGGGGCGGAACACATGAACGATGATATCACCAGTATCGACCAGTACCCAATCACCGCTGCCTTTGCCTTCAAGCTTGGAAGCGCGACCCAGTTCTTGCTTCATGCGATCTGAGAGCTTTTCAGAGATCGACACAACCTGACGCGTGGAGCGACCAGAGCAGACGATCATGTAATCGCCAATCGCCGTTTTGCCGCGCAGATCAATCTGCACGATCTCTTCGGCTTTGTCTTCTTCAAGCGAGTTCAGGATAAAGGCCAGAAGCGCGTCGCTGCTGGTGTCATTGGGGCCTGTCATTGTAGCAGACCTTTGATCCGCGGCCGTGGCCGCATCGGTGTTAACAGACAGAACACTGCCCTCCAAAAAGACACACCGATTCTGCCCCGGTGCTGGGTATTAGAAACATAGCAGTGGTGCGTGGAAATCTCAAGTTGTGCAGGTGCAGCATTCGTTGGAGAAGAATTTGGAGCGTCTGACTGTTACGAAGGGCGGCTGTGCGGACTTTGCCGCTTTTTGCCGACGCAGCTATTGCTGACGCAGAAAACACTCGCGTCAGCGGCAATTTTATCGGTGCAACGCAGAAGTTTTCACCGAAGCGGTCGTTGAAACTCGCTCTTAACAATGGAATTCGACAGATCCTTGCGCCGCTTGCTTTTCGACCCAGAAAAATTCGGACAAGAAGCTGTTTCGATTTGGATATGCCAATAGGGGCTCGTCAATTTGTGCTTAGCCATCCAAAATCTCGCGCATGGCTGCAAGAAACGTTTTGACTTCATCAAGGCTGTTGTAGTGACACATTGAGACCCGCACGGCGTCGGGCAGGCCAAGCGGATCAAGGATATTGCCAGAGTAATGGTCTGCTTTGCGCGTGTGGGTGCGAATGCCCCGGCTGCGCAACGCGGTGACCAGATCGGGTGAGCTTAAGCCGTCCACAGCGATTGATACGAGCCCTTCGCGCGCCGGATTA
>JAHEGL010000334.1 GCA_024645145.1 Planktotalea sp. | reverse complement strand
TGTAGCTCCGAAAGGGTCCGTCCTTCCATCAAGGCATTCAGAAAATTCGCAGCCTCCCGCATAGAGCTTGGCGTTTGTCCCGGTGGCGGTGTGAATAGCCGGTTTTCGACATGCCCGTCTGCAAAAACCAAAACCACAAGCGCACGATCTGTCGACAGCGATACAAACTCGATATGTTTGATGACTGCTTCATGTTTGGGCGTAAGCACCAATGATGCGCCCTGCGTGACACCAGACAAGGCTGAACCGACACGATCCAGCAAGTCACTCACGTCAGATCCGTTTCCAACGGTCGAATTGATCTTGTCGCGATCATCATTGTTTAAATCATCAACTTCGAGCAATCCATCGACGAACATCCGCAAACCCTGTTGGGTCGGCACGCGACCAGCGCTGATATGGGGACTACCCAACAGACCCAGAAGCTCCAAGTCCTGCATCACATTCCGGATTGTTGCAGCACTGACCTTTTCAGACAAAGACCGCGTGAGCGTCCGTGAACCGACAGGTTCACCATTCGCCAGATATCCTTCAACAATCTGACGAAATACCTCGCGCGAGCGATCGTTCATTTCCGACAAAAGCTGTGGACTATCCTGCATCTTCACCACCTATTACATCACTGTATTAAGAGCGCCCTGAACACCAAAGGTCAATCGGGGTTGCACACTGCTATGACGCCCCTGTATCCCCTAAGCAAATCGAAAGGATATCTCATGCGGCCTTCTGGACGTGAACTAAACGAAATGCGCGCCGTTTCAATCGAAACGAACGTAACAAAACACGCCGAAGGTTCGTGTATGATCAAGATGGGCGACACGCATGTTCTGTGTACTGCAACTGTCGAAAACCGCGTGCCGCCGTTTATCAAAGGCTCCGGTTTGGGTTGGGTAACCGCTGAATACGGCATGCTTCCCCGCTCAACCACATCGCGCATGCGTCGTGAAGCGACCGCAGGCAAGCAAGGTGGTCGCACAGTCGAAATTCAGAGACTAATAGGGCGTTCCTTGCGCGCAGGTGTTGATCGTGTGGCCATGGGAGAACGTCAAATCACCGTTGATTGCGACGTTATACAAGCGGATGGTGGCACACGTTGCGCCTCTATCACGGGTGGCTGGGTTGCCCTGAAATTAGCTGTGAACAAGCTGATAAAAGCTGGCGATATCGTATCCGATCCGCTTATCAGTCCGGTTTCTGCAATTTCATGTGGCATCTACGCGGGGCAACCAGTGCTTGATCTTGACTACCCCGAAGACTCTGAGGCTGGCGTTGATGGCAACTTCATCATGCTCGCCAACGGTCAAATGATCGAAACGCAGATGAGCGCAGAAGGCAGCACATATTCGCGTGATCAGATGAACCAGCTGATCGACTTGGCAGAAAAGGGTGTCTCCGAGCTCTCGGTATTGCAATTGGCTGCAACTGCATGAACCGGAAATTCTCAGGCGACACACTTCTGATCGCGACCCACAATGCTGGCAAGCTCGAAGAGATGCGCGAATTGCTTGCCCCGTTCGGGGTAAACGTTGTTAGCGCGGCTGAGAAGAACTTGTCCGAGCCTGAAGAGACAGAAGACAACTTCGTTGGAAACGCACGCATCAAAGCGCATGCCGCAGTGAAAGCCACGGGTCTGCCTGCGCTGTCTGATGATAGCGGTATTGAAGTCGAAGCGCTGAACAATGAACCGGGCGTTTACACCGCTGATTGGGCAGAAACCCTCAACGGTCGTGATTTCGTGATGGCGATGACGAAGACGCACAACAAACTTGAAGCGGTGAACGCCCCACATCCTCGTCGCGCGCGCTTTTGCTCCACCTTGGTGCTCGCATGGCCTGATGGTCACGATGAAGTCTTTGAGGGCAAGGTTAACGGTTCCCTCGTATGGCCCATGCGCGGTCAAGTCGGTCATGGCTACGATCCTATGTTTATGCCGGATGGCTATGACATAACCTTCGGCGAAATGGCGTTCGAGAAAAAGAATAAAATCAGTCATCGCGCCGATGCATTCGCAAAACTCGTGAAGGGCTGCTTTGAACGCTGATTGGCAAAATGGTGGCTTTGGCATTTATGTGCATTGGCCGTTCTGCCAAGCCAAATGTCCCTACTGCGATTTCAACTCACATGTTTCACGTGAAATAGATGAGAGACGCTGGCTAAACGGCTACCTATCCGAGCTAGACCGTGCAGCTGTCGAACTTCCGGGTCGCGTGGTGAACGCCGTCTTCTTTGGTGGCGGCACACCCAGCCTTATGCATCCCGACACAGTCGCAGCAATCATCGAACGGATCCGCAAACTCTGGCCAATGCCAAACGATCCGGAAATTACTCTTGAAGCAAATCCCGGATCTGTGGAGGCTGGTCGCTTTCGCGGATATGCCGATGGCGGTGTCACGCGGGTTTCCATGGGTGTTCAAGCGCTAAATGATCGCGACCTCAAACGCCTTGGGCGCCTTCATAGCGTCGATGAAGCAAAAAAGGCCTTCGACATTGCCCGCTCAACCTTTGAGCGAGTTTCATTCGACCTTATCTATGCGCGGCAGGATCAAACGCTACAAGATTGGAAAAAAGAGCTGAATGAGGCCCTTTGTTTGGCAATCGATCATCTGTCACTTTACCAGCTAACTATCGAGAAAGGCACAGCTTTTTCGGACAGGTACGAAAAAGGCGGGCTCACAGGGCTTCCTGTGGAGGCCCTCGCTGCAGATATGTACGACGTAACCAACGAGCTCTGCGAGAGAGCCGGCTTATTTGGCTACGAAGTCTCTAATTACGCAAAGATCGGAGCCGAATCTCGGCACAATTTGATCTACTGGCATTACGGCGATTACCTTGGCATCGGTCCTGGCGCGCACGGTCGTCTTACAATCAACGGCGTGAAACACGCGACCGAGCATTTCAAAATGCCGAACGCTTGGCTCGAACACGCAGAGCGCGGAAGAGGCGAAAAAGTTAGGGACGTACTTAGCGGGATCGATCAAGCGAATGAGTACTTGATCATGGGCCTTCGGATCACCGATGGCATCGACAGGGCCCGCCTCGAAAATCTCGCAGGTACTGAAGTCGATGACGCGGCTTTACGCCATCTCACAGACTTGGGTTTGATCGAAGAAAGTGGCTCACGTTTGCGAACCACCCCTCAAGGGCGATTGTTGCTGAACTCCGTGATCAGAGAAATGATCTTTTAACTGATGCTCAGAATGCGGCAGATCTCATCAAGTTGATCCAAAGACGCATATTTGATCGTCACCTGACCGGACTCGCCACCCGCTTTATGATCAATTTGAACTGATAGACCCAAGGCCGCAGACAAATCACTTTCCAGCGCTTTCGTGTCTGCATCTTTCTCTACGGCTGTTCCTTTTGAACGCGTCGTACTGGACGAACCACCCTCATCCTTCTTCTTTGCCAACGCTTCAGTCGCGCGCACAGATAACCCTTGCGCCACAACCTGTTTCGCCAAACCAGACGGATCATCAGACGTAATCAACGCACGCGCATGACCAGCTGAGAGCTTCCTCTCGACCAAAAGCTCTTGAACATCCCTAGGAAGGTGCAACAGGCGCAAAAGGTTCGCGATGTGGCTACGGCTTTTGCCCAACTCTTCCGCAAGCTTTTCCTGTGTATGACCAAACTTATCCATCAATTGGCGATAGCCTGCCGCTTCTTCAACTGGGTTTAGATCCGCACGCTGAATGTTCTCAATGATCGCGACTTCAAGAACTTCGGTATCTGTAAAGTCGCGCACAAGAACTGGAATTTCGTGCAGCTGCGCCATTTGCGCAGCTCTCCAACGACGCTCTCCCGCGACAATCTCAAACTCGCCATTTCCGGTCGAACGCTTGCGCACGATGAGCGGTTGAATGATCCCTTTGGCCCTAATAGACGCTGATAAGTCTTTTAAATGCTCATCCGTAAAGCTACGTCGTGGCTGATCTGGGTTTGGAAATACTTTCTCGATCGGGACGACCAGATCAGGGCGCGCAGCACTGTTGGGAGTACTCGTAGGCTCTGGCCCAACATCGGCCATCAAAGCTGAAAGGCCACGACCTAAGCCACGGTTCTTCTTCATATCTGCCATGTTCGTTTTCCTTTAAGCCGAGAGTTTAGCGTTTTTTGCGATCACTTCACGCGCGAGGTCACCGTAGGCTTTCGCACCCTTTGACAACGGATCGTAGTTCAAAACCGGCACCGCGAAAGAAGGCGCTTCACTGACGCGAACATTTCTTGGGATTTTGGTTTGAAAGACGATATCGCCTAAATTTTCACGCGCATCGTTTTCCACCTGTTGAGACAGATTATTGCGCGCGTCAAACATCGTCAAAACAACGCCTTCAATCCGTAGATCTGGATTTGCTGTTTGGCGTACTTCGCGAATGGTCAGCATAAGTTGTGAAAGACCTTCGAGCGCGAAAAATTCACTTTGAAGCGGTACAAGTACCGAATGGGACGCAACCATCGCGTTCACTGTCAATAGGTTCAACGAAGGTGGGCAATCTATCAGGATGTAATCAAACTCATAATCATCCATCAAAGGCTGGCGCAGCGCGTCATGCAAAAGGAAGCTACGCTTTTCATTAGACATAAGCTCGATATCAGCTGAACTTAAATCAACCGTCGCAGGAACAATCTTCAAACCGTCGGTTTGAGTGTTAAGAATAACATCGGACAACGCGACATCATCAAGCAATAGCTCATACGTCGTGTATTCCCGCGCGCTTCCCTCAATGCCAAGTCCAGTTGACGCGTTTCCCTGTGGATCAAGATCAATGATAAGTACGAGCATTCCTTCTGCCACCAAAGATGCGGCAAGATTGATAGTCGTTGTCGTTTTTCCAACACCACCCTTTTGATTGGCAATCGCTACAATTTTCGTATCCATAGATCGCGTAGGGTCAGACATGTTCAATCCCGTTTATACGTAAAATAACAGCTTCTTCACTGGTTTCACTTTTAATCGCTTCATATTCAAAGCGCCATGAGTCTTGTGCCGCTTGAACTTCTTTTTTCCAATTTACGCCCTTAAGAAAAAGGCACGTACCGCTAGGTGATAGATGCAAATTTGCGAATTCTAATAGCTTACTCAGATCAGCAAGAGCGCGCGCTGTCAGAACATCAGCATTCATAGAAGTCAATTTTTCAACGCGCTCCGAAAGGATCTGCACCTTACAATCCGTCTCTCTCGCAACTGTGCGAAGAAAGGCGCATTTGCGTTGATCGCTCTCAACCAGAGTTATCATCCGATCCGGCGCAAACTGTTTCGAAAGGATTGCCAACACCATTCCTGGAAAACCGCCACCAGAACCAATGTCTAGCCAATTGACTGTCTTCTGATCACTTTGCTTAAAGATTTGCGCAGAATCGAGTATGTGACGCTCCCAAATTTGATTGAGCGTCGCCTTGGAAACCAAGTTTATCTTCGGGTTCCACTTCAAAAGTAGCGCTTCGTAATGCTTCAAGCTCTCAATTGTTTCACGTGAAACATCTAGGCTCCCCAGTTGATCGCTCATTTCAGGCACGCTTTCGCTGGCGTAGCTTTGCAAGCAACAGCGTTAACGCAGCAGGTGTCATGCCATCCACACGCCCCGCCTGCGCGATATTCATGGGCTGCACACGACCTAGCTTCAACTTCAACTCATTTGAAAGGCTATCAATGCCCTCATAGTCAAAGTCTTCAGGGATAATTTGAGCCTCGTCGCGTTTCAAAGCGTCAACATCCTTCTGCTGACGCGCTATATAATTCGAATAAAGCGCATCGCGCTCCACCTGCTGTGCGATTTCTTTTTCGGTTTTAGCTAGCTCAGGAAACAGGCCAAACATGTCCGCAAACTCAACGTCAGGGAACGCCAGAACTTGCACGCCATCGCGACGGTTGCCATCCTGATTGACGAAAACCCCTCCTGAGTTGATCTC
>JAHEGL010000331.1 GCA_024645145.1 Planktotalea sp. | reverse complement strand
CGCTTTGCGCCACGCGATATCGAGCGGCTGAAAGCAATTGCATGGTGGGATTGGCCGATTGATAAAATTCTGGCCTATGAATCCGCAATTGCTGGTGGAGATATTGCCGCTTTGTAACGCGCCGGCGCATAGCAAGCGTTATGATGAAGATTGCCCCTTGCAAAGGCGACAGCCCCGCCTTAAACGAGCGCTAGCTTTAGGGGTTTAGCTCAGTTGGTAGAGCATCGGTCTCCAAAACCGAGGGTCGTGGGTTCGAGTCCCTCAGCCCCTGCCAAAGCCACCTTCCAAAAAATAAAGCGCTAAGGGCCCTCAGTAGATACCTGCGGCCCCCCAAAAGAACCCGGATGCGGCTGCGGCCGTTGCGGCAACGGCTGCAAAGGCCAGTAGTTTGGGTCTCGAAAAAGGGCGTTCACCAAATGTGCGCCCATGGAGCCCACAGGTCGCAACTTTCATCTGCTTGCCGTTGTATTCGTAATGTAAAATCCAAACTGGCAGCAGGATGCGGCGATACTTGATTCCGGTCGTGTCAGTTTTATCGCTCACGTCAAAATGCGTTTCTTGCCGGAATGCGCTTTAATTCGATTGCGCAGCAAGAGGGCTTTGTCAGGCGCATTGTGCGATAGCCCCTCGCGCACGCTTGGATGATGTCGCTCAGCGGCAAATCCTGCAAGATACGCGGGCTCAAATGGGCGCAGCTCATCTGAGTCAAATTTATGCAAAATCCCATCGCGAATAAGCGGTGTTACATGGTGCGAGGCGGGCATGAGCAGATCATCAAATGCAGTCTTCATCGTGCCCGCTTTGGAGCGCGTCACAGTTCTGTCGCCGCTTTTGACCTTGTACCAGACTGTGTAATCCATATCCTCCAAGCTATCGAAGGTCCAAAACGGCACATGAAGCCCTGCAACACGTGAGGTCGCCACGACATCCCCAAGATCCGAGGGCGCGGCCCAGCGTCGCGCTACCCAGTCTTGCGCGTTGTGTTGCGATGTTTCTTCGCTAATGGAAAACGGAATCATACCAAGGATCGCATAGCTTTCATGACTGTTTTTTGCGACCAAAGCACCGTTGCAGTAAGGACAGTTCTCAGAAATCGAATGCCCATGAAACAAGACCGCCCCTGCGCAGGTTTCGCATTGGAATTGTCGGTCAATTTTAAATTCTGGCTGCTCTGTGTGGGGCTGGTCAGGGTGATAGTGCTGCTCTTCAGCCGGATCTGCATTTGGATCAATGACAATCTCATGCGCCGTCGTGCAGCTAAAGCACGTCAGCGTGCCGGTCGTTGGTGTAAAGACACACTGACCGCCGCAGCTGGCGCAGAGCAAATCCCGTTGCGCGATTGGCGCGACTTTATCCATCGCCGAGCGCCGAAAGTATGTGACGCAATATTTCTAAGCGCGCAAACGAGCGCGCAATCGCGCTTCCCAGATCGCCAAATGCCCACCAGTCCCCGATAATGCTCGCGATGAACCAAATTGCAGCAAGCCAGAGCGCGATGATGATCCAACCTGACAGCGTTCTAAAAAAGCCCGGTGATCCGTGTTTAAGCTCGTGCTTGGCTTCCTGAACCTGAATGAATTTTTTGATCGGCACAGTCCCAAGGCTTGTCGCTGCACAGATCAGCACAACCAAAGCGATAAGCGGAGCAATATGTGTGAGCGCGTCCAAGTGTTATGTTCTTTCCCCGCGAAAGCTGCGGTTAGCCAAGATCAACGCAAGGATAAGATGAAATCGAATGGCTTTCAATTTGTGAGCTGTGCAGCTGTCACCTCTTGGTGACTATCGTCCAGATCACCGATTTGCAGCGTAAACCTGTCTTGAAACCGCCGCACTCTGCGCGTATGTGGCTGTCAACGCGTTTGATGAAAGACACCAAAATGGCCATAACCAACCCGCTCCAGTACGTTCAGCAAGTCCGCTCTGAAGTTGCCAAAGTTGTTTGGCCGACGCGCCGTGAAGTCATGCTGACAACGATTATGGTGTTTATCATGGCTGCTTTAACGGCTGTGTTCTTCGCGATCATTGACATCATTATTCGCTTTGGCCTTACCAGCGTTTTGGGCTTCTTCGGCTCTTAAGCGCTACGGATTGCGCATCGAGAGCGCTTTTTCGAAAATTGACAGCAGCCCTTGAATTGCGCGCACGGCAAGGGTATTGCGCTGCTATCTTCCCAAAATGACAGCTCTTCAGATTCGAACGGCACACGCATTTTGTCTGGAAGATCGCCGCACTGCGCTATGCTGTGTGGTGCAAAACAGATTAATGTGACCCTCTAGGGTTCAGACAAGGATAAGTGTCAGATGGCAAAGCGTTGGTATTCGGTAAGCGTTCTTTCGAACTTTGAGAAAAAGATCGCTGAGCAAATCAGAACGTCAACCATTGAGAACGGCCTTGAGGACGACATCGAAGAGGTGCTTGTCCCGACAGAAGAAGTCATCGAAGTCCGTCGCGGTAAGAAAGTAACCTCCGAGCGTCGCTTTATGCCGGGCTACGTTTTGGTACGCATGGAAATGTCTGACCAAGGGTACCACCTGATCAACTCGATCAACCGCGTCACAGGTTTCCTGGGTCCACAAGGCCGTCCAATGCCAATGCGTGATGCCGAAGTTGATGCGATCTTGGGCCGTGTTGCTGAGGGCGAGGAAGCACCGCGCAACATCATCCACTTTGAAGTTGGCGAGAAGGTTAAGGTCAACGATGGTCCGTTTGAAGATTTCGACGGTATGGTTGAAGAAGTCGACGATGAGAACCAGCGCCTGAAGGTGACGGTCTCTATCTTTGGTCGTGAAACACCGGTTGAGCTGGAATACACTCAGGTGACGAAGCAAAGCTAAGCCAAATTAAGTCTGAGACATTTAGAAAGCGCGCCGCTCACTACGGTGCGCTTTTTGCGTTTTGGGCTTAAAATAAGCCCTTTTCGCCTCGATAATGGTTCAAAGTGCAACATAAAAGACTCACCTCGCCAATGAAGTGAATCAAATCGCGTAAAAAGCGTATCTTTCTACCTCTGAGATGTTGATGCCGCCACCAGTTGTGCCGCTGCTTTTTAATATGAGCACAACATACAGCGGCAAGCTGCAAAGCCGCGAATACATTTGGGGGATTACTATGTTCATTTCTTTGTTGAGGAGCCATTTGCCATGGGTTGCACCCACGGCAGCGATTGTTTTCGCGGCGTCTACAGGTTTTTTTGATCGCTCTGGATCTACAGAGCAGGTCACGCAAGCGCCCGCGCAGGTTGCGTATGACATTAACGCACAAGCCCAAGCGGCTCCGCGCGTAGCATCGGGAATCTTTCAGCCGACACAGCAAGATCAAGTCGATGATGCAGATGTTGTGACGCGTTTAAGTGTTGTGACAGATTCATCCTTGCAAGTGCTGCAGCCAGCGGCGGCACCCGCGCCTGAACCCTTCGTAGCACCTGTGGTGCAGGCTCCAGTCGCGCCAGTTGTTGAACCTACAAAACCTGCAGTCCAAGTCGCATCCTTACAATAGAGCGAAGAGGCAGCATCATTCTTCGCGAATGCTCAAGCCAAGTTGATTGCACAAGAGAGCTGCGTTTCCGATCTGCGCTCCTTGACGGAGCAAGCGCGCGTTTATTTCCCCGCAGGTGGTCTCACGCTTGACGAAGGGGGGCTCGCACAAGCCCGCTTGATCGCAGATTTGGCAGGCGACTGTGCAGGGGTTCAAATCATTGTTGAGGGGCACTCCGATCCTTCAGGCGATCCTGCGGTGAACCTGCGTTTGAGCAAGCAGCGTGCGGAACAAGTTATTCACCGTCTTGGAGCGAGAGGTATGGATACTGACATTTTCATCGCTGAAGGTCTTGGCAGCAAGCGCCCATCAGTTGTCACCGGACCAAGAGGTGACGCATATTACGACCGGCGCGTTGAGTTTGTTGTCGTCGAGACCAATCAGACCGCACAAACTTTCAAAGCCACACCTGCGGCTTGGGCGTCTTCAAGCTGCGTGACAGAGCTGAAGAGCGCAATTTCCAACGCTCAAATCTTCTATTCGCCACGCTCCGTCGCCGCATCTTAAGACGACGTGTCGCAAGCGCTCTTATTCGCGAGCATGGCGATGGATTGCCCAAATGCACGTCTTCGTGTGATCGGTCAGCACTCTGATGATCGCCGTATCGGTAAAAACCCAGCGACAGGTCGTTTGCGCGCCAAAGCCTTGATGGCGATGTTGGTCGGGCAGGGGATTGATGCAGGCCAGATCATCATGGCCGCGCCCTCACGTTCAATGGCGACAGATGAGCTGAGTGGCAGCCGTTTGGATTTCGATGTGATCCTTGATTGAGCCAGCGCTGACCAATTAAAAAATCTTACAAAGCCCCTGTTTGATCGTGAGAGATTGAACGGGGGCATTTTCTATGGTTTGCACCTGCCAAGGCTCGAACTGCTTTTCTGCACGGCGTTCAAAATATCATTTGCACTTATTCTAGATTCGGACTATGCGCCAGAGGCACATGGGCATGACTTTTGGTCTGTCCTTTTTTCCGTGGGAGGCACGGCCATCGCGATGGCCAAACCAGACCACGGCGACAGTATCTTCGGAAACGCGTTTCCGCGGAGTTGAATAGGAGAAAGCCACATGGCTAAGAAGCTAGCTGGTACGATGAAACTGCAGGTTCCTGCAGGTCAAGCGAACCCATCCCCACCCGTCGGCCCTGCATTGGGTCAGCGCGGCATTAACATCATGGAATTCTGTAAAGCGTTTAACGCGAAAACAGCAGACCTTGAGCCAGGCGCACCATGCCCGACAGTCATCACATACTATCAGGACAAGTCCTTCTCGATGGACATCAAGACGCCACCAGCGTCTTACTTCCTGAAGAAAGCTGCAAAGCTGAAGTCTGGCGCGAAGCTCCCTGGCCGTGAGACAGTTGGTACTGTCACGGTGGCTCAGGTCAAAGAGATCGCAGAAGCGAAAATGAAAGATCTGAACGCGAACGATATTGACGCGGCAATGCAGATTATTCTGGGCTCTGCCCGTTCTATGGGCATCGAGGTAAAGTAATGGCTAAGCAAGGTAAGCGTTTCGCCGCTGCAAGCGCGGCATTCGACGGCAAAAGCAATCTTTCAATTGAAGATGCGGTTGCATTGGTTAAAGCAAACGCTAGCGCGAAATTCGACGAAACTGTCGAAATCGCAATGGTTCTCGGTGTTGATCCACGTCACGCGGATCAGATGGTCCGTGGTGTCATTGGCCTGCCAAACGGCACAGGCAAAGACGTGCGCGTTGCAGTATTTGCACGTGGCGCAAAAGCTGAAGAAGCACAAGCGGCTGGCGCAGACATCGTCGGTGCAGAAGACCTGATGGAAATCGTTCAGGGCGGCAAGATCGACTTTGATCGCTGCATCGCAACACCTGACATGATGCCTGTTGTAGGTCGTCTTGGTAAGGTGCTTGGTCCACGTAACCTGATGCCAAACCCAAAAGTCGGCACAGTGACAATGGACGTTGAAGCAGCTGTTAAAGCGGCCAAAGGCGGCGAAGTTCAGTTCAAAGCCGAGAAGGCTGGCGTTGTACACGCAGGCGTTGGCAAAGCGTCCTTCGATCAAGTCAAGCTTGTCGAGAACGTCAAAGCCTTCATCGGTGCCGTCGCAAAAGCGCGCCCATCCGGTGCAAAAGGTGCCTACATGAAGAAGATCAGCGTATCTTCGACAATGGGCCCCGGCGTAAGCCTAGACGTTGCTGCGGCAAACGAAGAGTAAAGAATTCTTGTGACGCGTCCTTCGGGTCGTGTTGCTTGATGGCGGGGCCAGCGAACTTGGCCCTGTCCTGTCCGAGACGAAGGGTGAGAGGGCAACTTCTCATAATTCCTTTCTGAGATGGGGAACGAGACGATACTTTCGAGGATTTAAGTACCTCGGGCGATCAACTCGGGACCCTGACTATGGAC
>JAHEGL010000318.1 GCA_024645145.1 Planktotalea sp. | reverse complement strand
TGAATATCTTCTGACCTGTGATCTTGAACGAACCGTCCTCTTGCGGAACTGCTTTCGTGCGCATCAGGCCAAGGTCTGTCCCGCAATGAGGTTCAGTGAGGTTCATTGTGCCCGTCCATTTGCAAGACACCATGTTGGGGAGGTATTTGTCTTTCTGCGCGTCTGTGCCGTGCGCTAAAATTGCGGAGGCCGCACCATGCGTTAGACCCTGATACATCGTGAACGCTTGGTTGGAGGCAGAAAACAACTCGCCGACGGCAGTGCCGATGAGTGCAGGCATGTTCTGACCGCCATATTGCTCTGGCATATCCAGTCCCGGCCAACCACCTTCTTTCACTTGCTCGAATGCAGCTTTGAACCCTGTTGGCGTGCGCACGACACCGTTTTCCAGCGTACAGCCTTCCGTGTCACCAATCGTATTGAGCGGCTGCAACACGTCGGATGCGATTTTGCCTGCTTCCTCAAGAACGGCACCTGTAAAGTCTGCTTCCAGTTCGTCGTATCCCGGAATGCCAGTCTCGGTCGCTTTCAAAACGTCATGAATGATGAACTGAAGGTCTTTTGTTGGGGCAGTATAGCGAGGCATGGGCCACTCCCTGATAGGTCAAAAACTGTGGTTTCGTGTCTAGTTTCGCTGCTTAAAGGGTTCGGGCAGCGGTTGGTGAAAGTGGCCGGATTATTCGGCCGCTTTTCGTGCTTGGTTCATGGAGCTAACGATTTTATCGCCCCATTTGATTTGTTCGCGCAGATCATCAATTGCGCTGTCGAGCTCGTCGCGTTGACTGATCAAATCATTAAGACGGTCATGCGCGATTTCGAGCGTGCGGTTCATCTGCGTGTGCTGCTGGTCACCCACGTGATAGAGGTCGAGCAACTGGCGAATTTCTTCCAAGCTGAAGCCAAAGCGCTTCCCGCGTAGGATCAACTTTAGGCGCGCACGATCACGTTTGGTGAACAGGCGCTTCTGTCCATCCCGCTTGGGGAACAGCAGCTCTTTGGACTCATAAAACCGCAAGGTGCGCGGCGTTACATCGAATGCGTCGCACATTTCACGAATGGTCATTTGTGTTTCAGTCGGTTGCATAAATCTCTCACTCATCCTGGCGTTCTTAACTCATCACCTAGGCGTTAGAATCATCGATACAATTATCGCCAAGGTTTACGTAGTAGGTACGTTACGTCAATCAAAGGTTTACGTAACTTACACCAGCGTAATGCAACGAATGCGTTAAAAAAGAACGGGGAACAACCAAATGAATGCGTCAAATTCGTCTAAAGGTTGAACGATAGCGAACCTGAATCTGAGTTGAAGCGCCGCTATTTCAGCTTTTTCAACGTTTCGCCCCGTAGCGAACGCAATTCTTTAATGGCTTCGGCAAGTTGTAGCGCTTGGTCTTCCAGCTCTATCAATTGGCGATCTGCCATTTCAACAAAAGCAGTGCGCTGGGCGTCAGTGCCTTCATTTTCATATATTTTTAGCCACTGACGAATTTCTTCGAGCTTGATGCCAAATTTACGCCCACGCAGAATCAGCGTCATGCGCGCGCATTCACGGGCACTATAGAATCGCGAGCGGCCTTCGCGTTCGGGCTCGAGCAACTCAATGTACTCGTAATACCGTAACGTACGTGGCGTCACATCAAAGCGTGCGCACATTTCTTTAAAACTTAGCCTGATGTCGGACATTCTTAGTACCTCTTGTCCTCAGGTTAGGCGTGCTGTGCGGGAAGGGCAACCACTGGACTTGCCCCTCAGTGCAATTGACGCCCATAAACGAGCAAGCCCGCGAGGAGTCGGATATGTCAGAGCGCAAAGCGGAATTTGCCAAACAGTTTATCAACGCAATTCCCCATGCCTCTGCGCTCGGGATGGAGTTGACACAAATCGGAGAGGGCAAAGCAGAGATCAGCATGCCTTATGATACCAAGCTGGTAGGCGATCCAAAAACAGGGGTCATTCACGGCGGTGCAGTTTCGGCCCTCATGGATACCTGTGGTGGGGCCGCAGTGATGAGCCACCCTGAAGCGCCAGCCGGTACCGCGACGATTGATTTGCGAATAGATTACATGCGCCCTGCGACGCCCGGCCATAGCATTCGCGCACAAGCGGAATGTCATCACATCACACGGTCCGTTGCATTTGTGCGCGCGGTTGCGCTTGATGAAGATGATGACAATCCAGTCGCTATGGCAACTGGTACATTCACTGTGGAGGGCCGCTAAGAATGGCGCGTAAACCCCCAGAGCCGGTACAGGATGTGAAAAAACGCCGTGATGCGGCCTTGAGCGCGTTGGTCGGTGGCGTTCCCTATATCAAATTCTTGGGTATCGAGTTTGATCGGCGTGGCGATGAACTCACGGCGCTTTTGCCATTTGATGAAAAGCTTATCGGCAACCCGTTTTTGCCCGCTATTCATGGAGGCGTGACAGCAGCCTTTTTAGAGGTCAGCGCCATTATCGAGCTGAGTTGGTCGCTGTTGTGGGAAGATATTGAAAGCGGCGTAATCAGCTTGGAAGATTTGCAAGCGGGAACCTTGCCGCGGCTGCCAAAAACGATTGATTTCACCGTGGATTATATGCGCTCTGGCTTGCCGCGTGATGCTTATGCGCGCGCACGTGTTACCCGTGCAGGACGGCGCTATGCTTCTGTCCAAGTAGAAGCGTGGCAAGACAATCATGATCGTCCCATCGCGCATGGTACAGCGCATTTCTTAATGCCAAGACGTGATCGCGTTTGAGCGAACCGCTACCATTAACACATCGGCGCGTTCTGACGGTTGCACTGCCTGTTGTGCTCTCGAATGCGACAGTCCCGATCCTTGGGGCAGTAGACACAGGCGTCGTCGGTCAAATGGGCCAAGCCGCCCCTATTGGTGCCGTTGGGATTGGCGCGATTGCCCTGACGGCGATCTATTGGATCTTCGGCTTTTTGCGCATGGGTACTGCTGGCTTTACAGCACAAGCCCATGGGGCAGGGCGCACAGGCGAAGTGTCTGCGCTACTGTCACGTGCGATGATCATTGCGCTGGGCGCAGGATTGATGATTGTTGCGCTGCAAATGCCGCTGATGTGGCTCGCCTTGCAAACGGCCCCGGCAAGTGAAGAGGTCGAAACGCTCGCAAGCACATACATGGGCATACGTATTTATGGCGCACCCGCCGCGATCGGGATTTACGCGCTCACCGGTTGGATGATCGGCCTTGGCCGCACGCGCTCTGTCTTACTTGTGCAGTTATGGATGAGCCTGTTGAACATCGGGCTCGATCTTTGGTTCGTGCTGGGGTTGGAGTGGGGTGTCGAAGGGGTTGCGATTGCGACGCTTATCGTGGAATGGAGCGGCTTGCTGTTGGGGCTTTGGCTGTGTCGGGATGTGTTGAAAACCCCCGCATGGAAAGACTGGCCGCGCGTTTTTGAGCGCGCGCAAATGATACGTTTTGCCCGCGTGAACAGTGATATTTTGATGCGGTCTGTCATGCTACAAGGCATCTTCATGAGCTTTGTTTTCCTCGGTGCGCGCTTTGGCGATGTGACACTGGCCGCCAACCATGTGCTTTTGCAGTTTCTCGAAATCACTGCCTACGCGATGGATGGCTTTGCGATTGCTGCTGAAACTTTGGTCGGCCAAGCCATGGGCTCGCGCAGCGTTGCGCGTGTGCGGCGTGCAGCTTTGATGACGAGCTTTTGGGGCATGGTCAGCGTGATTGTCACGGCCAGTGCATTTGCGCTCTTTGGGCCGTGGATCATTGACCTTATGACAACAGCGCCTGATGTGCGTTTAGAGGCCCGAGCGTATCTACCCTACATGATTGCCGCGCCGTTGTTTGGATGCGCGGCTTGGATGCTTGATGGTATCTTTATTGGCGCGACGCGTAGTGCCGATATGCGCAATATGATGGCGGTGTCGGCGATCATTTACGTGATTGCTTTGATGATATTGATGCCTTTGTTCGGCAATCATGGCCTATGGCTTGCGCTGCTGATTTCGTTCGTTGCGCGTGGCATCACACTCGGATGGCGCTATCCATCGCTGGAACGCGCAGCGGCCTAAAGCCAATCGCCGCGCTTGCAGCCAATCGCATCTTCGACGTTCGCGTGCCCGTCTTTTTCAAGCAGTTCGTCCAAGCCACGCACGATATTCCCCGCGAGCGAAAGCCCACCATAAACAAGCGCTGTGTAGAGCTGGACCGCGGATGCGCCTGCGCAAATCTTGGCGTAGGCTTGCTGTGCGTTGCTGACACCGCCGACACCGATCAGGGGAAGCTTTCCATCTGTCAGGGCCGACATCTTCGCCAAAACGCGTGTTGAGCTTTCAAACAAAGGCGCGCCAGACAGTCCGCCTGTTTGATCTTTGTGAGCACTTTGCAAGCCCTCGCGAGAAAGCGTTGTGTTGGTGGTGATGATGCCTTGCACACCTGTGGCGAGGGCCACGTCAGAAATCTCTGCCAATTCTGCGTCGCTTAGATCTGGTGCGATCTTGAGGAAAACAGGGATTTGCCGTTCCAGCATAGCGCGCGCGTCCATGACGCCTTTCAAAAGCGCGGTGAGCGCGGCAGACCCTTGCAGGTCACGCAGTTTTTCGGTGTTTGGGGAACTGACGTTTACGGTCGCAAAGTCCACATGGGCACCGCAATGACTGAGCACAGTTGCAAAGTCGCGCGCGCGGTCTTCGCTGTCTTTATTCGCACCAAGGTTCAAGCCAAGCACCATATCTTTTGGTCGTTGAGCCAACCGCGGACCGATGGCGTGCATTCCTTGATTGTTGAAACCAAAGCGATTGATCGCGGCTTTGTCCTCTGTCAGGCGAAACAGGCGTGGTTTTGCATTGCCGTCCTGCGGACCCGGGGTTGCGGCACCGACTTCGACGAAACCGAAACCGGATTTGCTCAGACCGTTCAACGCCTCTGCGTTCTTATCAAACCCTGCGGCAAGGCCGATCGGATTGGCTAGCGGCAAGCCCGCAAGATCACATTTCAAACGTGGACTGGTGATCTTACCAGGCGCGGGGGCTAGGCCGGTTTGCAAAGCTTTGATTGCAAGGCCATGCGCTTGCTCAGGATCCATCTTGCGCAGCGCTTTGAGGCCGACTTGTTCAATAAAACGTATCATCCGAAATTTGCTCCACCATCTGCGCCGCTGGTGCGAATCAAGCGCGAGGTTGCGACAGCCGCTTGGCGATGCACGACCGCCAGTTGGTAATCGGGCGCCGTAACCATTTCGAGGAAAGCATGCGCTGTTGAATAGCGCGCGATGAACATAGCATCCCACTGTTCGTCTTCAGGTCCAATCAGCACGGTTTCAAATCCGCCCCGCCAAAGGATTGAGCCGCCAACACGTTCTAAAATGTGTGCAGTCTCAGCACCATAGTGTGAATAAGCGTCGGCACCACTAAGATTTCTACCACTCAGCGCATGATCTTCGGGGTACTCCGCGATATCGCGAAAACGCACAAGGTTGAGCATCTCAATCGGCTCATTGCGGTTTAGGCCTTTAAAAGCCTCGAACTGCGCGCGCGTTGGATCGAGGTGGATGTCGCTCATGCGAGGCCTGCTGGAAAGGCGTGTTTGCCATTAACCAACTCCAATGGTTGTGCCCACTCCACATCTTCCAAACGCAGCTCACGATAGAGGTGGGGAAATTCAGCACCACCACGCGAGATTTCCCATTTGAGCGCACTGCCCATCGCATCGGCGTCGCACCCCAGCAGGAACAAACCTTCGGCACCTGCGAAATGCTTGTCAGCAGTTTCCTGCGCCTGCGCGGCGGTGGAGAAATGCACATAGCCGTCGGCCAAATCGATAGGCGCGCCTTTTGTGACTTTGTCGCAGCGAAGCTGCGCCCACTCTTCAGCGCGGAATATTTTGTAAATTTTCATAAGCGCCGTGATGCGATAAGCGACCAGCTTGGTCAAGGTTGTGTTTCTAATGCGCGCCACGGCACGTCGAAA
>JAHEGL010000258.1 GCA_024645145.1 Planktotalea sp. | reverse complement strand
TAGGCATCATACCAACTATCGACCAGCATGGCCTTTAGCGGCGCATCACGCTCGCCTGTCGGAGCCGGCAGGCGTGTGACAATCGCTTCAAGCGTTTCGTGGATGCCCTGCCCCGTCTTCGCGGAAACTTGGATAGCGTCAGTCGCATCAATGCCGATCACATCTTCGATCTGCTCAGCAACGCGGTCACAGTCAGACGCGGGCAAATCAATCTTGTTTAGGATCGGAACAATCTCATGATCCGCATCAATCGCATGATACACGTTCGCGAGCGTCTGCGCCTCAACCCCTTGCGAGCTGTCGACGACCAAGAGCGACCCCTCAACTGCGCGCATGGAGCGTGACACCTCATAGGCGAAATCTACGTGGCCCGGCGTGTCGATCAGGTTCAGGACATAATCCTCGCCATCATCCGCCGTATAGTCGATGCGCACCGTGTTGGCTTTGATGGTAATCCCGCGCTCACGCTCGATATCCATGCTGTCAAGCATCTGCTCTTGCATGTCACGATCCTTCACTGTGCCCGTCTCTTGAATGAGGCGGTCAGCGAGGGTGGATTTCCCGTGGTCAATATGCGCCACGATCGAAAAATTACGGATTTTGCTCAGGTCTGTCATAGCTCGGATATGAGTTGGTTTTACGCCTTGGTCAAGGTGGTGAATGTGTCGCGCTTTATGGACCATGTTGACAAAGCTTTGCCTATGAAGGGTCGGAATTGAATCTTCACTGTTTTTGCGCTATATTTAGAGTGAGAGTAATCGGCATGTGAGACGTTGGGCACAAGATCCAAGCCCGTGCCGGCAAAGAGGCAGACCATATGAAACACATTATTTTGTCGCTCGCTTTGGCGGGCATACTAGCTCCTGTAGTCCCAACGCCCGTGGACGCAGGTACAATCACGCGCGCATGCATGAAATCTGACCGAAAAGCCGCGAATCGCAGGCTATGCAGTTGCATCCAGAAAGCAGCGCGCGGGACGTTGAGTTCTTCTGACCAGCGTTTGGCAGCGACGTTTTTCAAAGACCCGCACAGAAGTCAGGAAATCCGTCAATCTGACCGTTCCAGTCATGAAGTTTTTTGGAAGCGCTACAAAAAGTTTGGCCAACGTGCGCAGCAGATGTGTTCTTAACATCTAACACATGAGCAAGATCGTCATTCTCACCAGTGCCGGTATTTCCGCAGAAAGCGGGCTTGGCACATTTCGTGATGAAGGCGGCCTTTGGGCCCAACACCGCATCGAAGATGTTGCAACGCCCGAAAGCTTTGCACGCGATCCGGACCTGGTGCATGAGTTCTACAACGCACGACGTGCGCAATCGCGCGCAGCACAGCCCAATGCAGCTCATTTTACCCAGGCCAAGCTGCAAAAAGAGCATCGTGGCGATATCGTTCTCGTTACTCAAAACGTTGATAACTTGCACGAAGCGGCAGGCGTACAGAATGTTTGCCACATGCAAGGCTTTCTCGACGGCGCGCTTTGCTCAAGTTGCGATACCCGCTGGCCTGCCCCACTTGTGATGAGCAAGACGCAGCAGTGCCCCTCCTGTAACGCCCAAACAACGCGCCCTGATATCGTTTGGTTCAGCGAAATGCCCTATCAAATGGAAACGATCTATCACCAATTGAGCGAGGCGGATCTTTTCGTCGCCATTGGCACCTCTGGCAACGTCTATCCTGCTGCAGGCTTCGTGCAAGAAGCAACGCTGTCCGGTGCAGATACGCTCGAACTTAACCTCGAAGCCAGCGCAACAATCTCTCAATTCGCGCAGGCCGAGTTTGGCAAGGCAAGCGAGATCGTTCCAAACTGGGTTGAAACGATCTTAAGGTAATGCAGACCGTTATTTATCAGCACTATGACCAGAATGATCCATATCGCCATGCTTCATAGCACCGTGATCCTGCCGTTCTGAATCAACTGGGATTTGAACAACCATCTCGCCAGCCTTTTCAAAAGTAAGGGTCACTTGCACGCTTTCACCCTGAACCATGGTCTGTGTCAAACCCATGAACATCACATGATCGCCACCGCGCACCAATGAATGCATGCCACCAGCGGGGATAACAAAGCCGTCTTCGACTTCCATCATCTTCATCACGCCATCGCCCATATCTTTATGCGTGTGTAGCTCTACACGTTTGGCAATATCTGCGGCCGCACTGATCAGGCGCTCCTCTTCATCACTGTGGTTCATAATCTGCATAAAAGCAGCGCCTGACTTAGCGCCTGCCATAGCCGTTCGCACATAGGCGTCCTTGATCATTATGTCGCCCGCATACGCAGGAAACGCTAAGTTCGCCGTCACAAAGAGGGCCAAAAATTTGGAGCTGAGGGACATTACGTCTCTCCTTATCTGTCTGAAGGATTAAAATGATTGTGTTAATCCAAGACAGGCGGTGCTCTTGCATTCGGAACAGCGCGTCGAAGAGTAGCCTGTTTCCAACCATGCTCCACCGCGCGTAATTCGAACCAAATCCCTCGCGCAGACATGCTCAAAGCAGCTGGTGCCACCGCGACGATCAAGGACAGCGCATATTCCGGACAAATCTGCGGCGCGCTTGTCGGCATACCATCTGCGCCGACATGGATCATCATCGGGCCAGTGCCCGTGCAAATCACCATCTGACCCGTCGCATCTGGCATCATGCGCGCCGCCGCAGCGCTTTGCGCTGTCAGCACAATGAGAGCGACCAATAATCCACGGATGATATGAGAAGCACGTGTCATGTGGAAAGGATTAAACGTTCGTTAAAACGACTTCAACGGACAAAAAGAAGCGCCCCGCAACATCAGTTGCGAGGCGCTAAAATCTCTACAAAGTGAAACGCTTAGGCAGCTGCCGCTTGCGCCTTTGCGATCTCTTTTTTCACTTTCAACGCGCCGTCAGACAGTTCGCTGTCCTTGGACTTTGCGAAGAACTGGTCAAGACCACCGCGGTGATCAACTGTGCGCAAAGCCGCTGCACAAATCTTGAGCTTGATACCACGACCCAGAATTTCGGACTGAAGCGTCACATCATTCAGGTTTGGCAAAAACCGACGGCGTGTACGGTTCTTGGCGTGGCTTACGTTGTTGCCCGTCATCGGGCCTTTTCCGGTCAGTTCGCAACGGCGCGACATGGGCGTATCCTCGTGTTCGTGCGGTCTAAGCGTATCTTAGAAACGCAAAATGGGGCGCAGCTTTCGCAGGCGCAAGTGAAACTCCGAGCGGTATTAGGGCGATAAGCGTGAGCCGTCAAGCGATTCACTCCCCCTTCTCCTTCATCTTTCCAAATAAACTCCGGGGGAGTCTCAGCTGGCTGAGACCGGGGCTGGCCCCCGCCTTGCGCATAATGCTCGATATGCGACTTATTTTTGTAGCAATTCTTGCATTTGTTGTGCTGCAAAGGCCGATGTAACATCGCCGCGCGCGACTGCAGACCCGAGATCATCCATCGCATCGCGCAGCGCACCTGCTTGTGACAATCGCGCCAGCAAACTTTGACGCACATCTTCTTCAAACCAAAACCGCGCTTGCTCTGCGCGCGTGTGCTCGAATAAGCCATTGTCCCGCCGCCATTCGATCAATGCATTCATTTCATCCCAAGCTTGATCTAATCCGTTCTCTTCCAACGCAGACACCGCCAATGCCTTTGGAAAATCGCTCGGATCCTGCGCGCGCTTGCGCAAAAGGCGCAAAGCTCCTGCGTAATCCGCCATCGTACGGGTCGCTGCGGCTTTTAAATCACCGTCAGCTTTATTGATCAAAATGAGATCAGCCATCTCCATGATCCCACGTTTTACACCTTGCAACTCATCGCCACCCGCAGGGGCCAACAACAAGACGAACAAGTCTGCCATTTGCGCCACAACCGTTTCAGATTGCCCAACCCCGACAGTTTCAATGAGAACCACATCAAAACCAGCGGCCTCACACACTGCAACGGCTTCGCGAGAGCGGCGCGCAACACCGCCTAAATGAGTTTGCGACGGCGAAGGACGGATAAACGCCGCCTTTTCACGCGACAATCGATCCATTCGAGTCTTATCCCCCAAGATGGAGCCGCCAGAGCGTGTGGAACTAGGATCAACCGCCAAAACGGCGACGCGCAAGCCTTTGGTAATCAAGCTCATGCCAAAGCTTTCGATAAACGTGGATTTGCCCACACCGGGTGTCCCTGACAGGCCAATCCGCAAAGCCTGCTTGCCATCTTGTGCAAGCTTTTCCAGCAACTCTGCGGCTTCAACACGGTGATCCGCCCGCGCACTTTCAACAAGCGTGATTGCCCGCGCTAGACCGCGCCGTTCACCGTTTTGAACTGACTGTGCCAGTGCTTGAATATCCATGATGGACCTCTTGAAAATCTGAGCTTGGTTTTCAACGAGCAAGCAAGCGTTGTCTAGCCCTTCGCTTTCAACGATACGTAGACCATGCAAGGTAACCTACCCATCGATGACGTCCTTCCAGCGCTCTTAGAGGCGCTTGAGACCCATGGGCGCGCCGTGCTGCAAGCACCACCCGGAGCGGGCAAAACCACGCGGATTCCTCTAGCTGTGCTGCAAACCGCTAAGTTCAGCGGTAAAATTATTATGCTCGAACCGCGCCGTCTTGCCGCACGCGCCGCAGCGGAACGACTAGCCAGCCAACTCAATGAACCTGTTGGGCAAACCGTTGGCTATGCGATGCGCGGTGAGCGCAAGACAAGCGCGACGACGCGTATCGAGGTCGTCACAGAAGGCATTCTTACGCGAATGATCCAAACTGATCCCGAACTGACGGGTATTGATTGTGTGATCTTTGATGAATTTCATGAACGCTCGCTGAACGCCGATCTCGGTCTCGCCTTATGTATCGAGTGCCGCACAGCCTTGCGCGAAGACCTTGCGCTCATTGTAATGTCTGCCACGCTTGATGCTTCCCCTGTTGCCGCATTTCTCGATGACGCACCGATTGTTACGTCCGAGGGACGTAGCTATCCTGTCGAGCAGATTTTCTTGCCGCGTCCCCCCTCTAAAGAACGCCGCCTAGAGGCACATATGAGCGATCTCATATCGCAAGCCTTGAACGAAACCGACGGTAGTATTCTCGCCTTTCTTCCAGGTGAGGGTGAAATTCGCAGAACTGAAAGCCTGCTCGCGTCACGTATTGCAAGCGACACAACCCTGCGTCCGCTCTTTGGTGCGATGAAGTTCCAAGATCAACGCGCAGCGATCCAGCCCGAAGCGGACGGACGACGCAAAGTCGTGCTTGCAACCTCTATCGCGGAAACCTCGCTTACGATCGAGGGCATTACCACTGTAGTTGATAGTGGCTTGGCCCGTCGAGCGCGCTTTGATGCGGGAACTGGAATGTCGCGTCTTGTGACCGAACGCGCCTCTCGCGCGGAAGCCACCCAGCGAGCGGGACGCGCCGGCCGCCTTGGCCCCGGCACGGCATACAAGCTTTGGGCGAAAGGCGAAAACGGTACCTTGCCTGCTTTTGCACCAGCTGAAATCGAAACAGCTGATCTGACCGGTCTCGCGCTTGAGCTCGCGCTCTGGGGCGCACCGCCAGAAGACTTGCCCTTTTTGACCCCACCAAACCGGATCACATTGAGCGAAGCACAAGCACTGTTGCAAACACTTTGTGCGCTCGATCAAGATTTGCGCATCACGGCACATGGCAAAACCCTTGCACGCCTGCCGCTGCACCCCCGTTTGGGCCACATGCTGAGTGTTGCAGGCAAACAAGCCGCAACCCTTGCGGCCATTTTGAATGAGCGTGATCCGCTCGGGCGCGGCTCGGGGTGCGATCTGTCTTTGCGCCAGCGTGCTTTACATGATCGTCGCGTGCCAAAGGAATATGC
Source organism: Planktotalea sp. (assembly GCA_024645145.1). Lineage (GTDB taxonomy): Bacteria > Pseudomonadota > Alphaproteobacteria > Rhodobacterales > Rhodobacteraceae > Planktotalea. The sequence continues at coordinate 232 of JAHEGL010000258.1, read as the reverse complement.
CAACCGCATAACGCAAGAAGTAAAACGCTTGAGCAAGCTTGCACCAGATGCGCCACAAGGCTCTCTCAGTCTTGGTGCGATGGCCGCCCTCGCTTATCCTGATCGCATCGGTCAAAGACGCAAGGGGGATGCGCCGCGTTATGTGCTTTCAGGCGGCAAAGGTGCTGTAATGGAAGAGGGCGACGTCCTTGGATATAGCCCCTTCATTGTTGTCACGGATACGGACGGTAAT
>JAHEGL010000231.1:4857-6111 GCA_024645145.1 Planktotalea sp. | reverse complement strand
CGACGGAACGACTGCGCGCGATTGCCTGACCCATCCTTACTTTGCCAAACGCGGCTATGCCTGCATCCGCGTCGACATGCGCGGTAATGGCGATAGCGAAGGGCTGATGGAGGACGAATACAGCCCGCAAGAACTAGCCGATGCGGTGGAGACGATCAAGTGGCTCGCGGCGCAACCGTGGTGTTCTGGCACCGTCGGGATGATGGGTATTTCGTGGGGCGGTTTTAACGCGCTACAAGTCGCAGCTCTTCAACCCAATGCGCTTAAGGCGATCATCACGCTTTGCTCCACGGTCGATCGCTATGCGGATGACATTCATTACAAAGGCGGCTGTTTGCTGAACGAAAACCTTGGCTGGTCCGGCACGATGTGGTCCTACTCCTCTCGTGCGCCCGATCCAGCGCTGCGGCCCGATGATTGGCGCGAGATTTGGCTTGATCGACTGGAGAACGAACCCTTCCTCGCTGCGCACTGGCTCGATCATCAAACCCGCGACGCCTATTGGGAACATGGCTCTGTCTGCGAGGACTACAGCAAGATCAAAGCTGCCACACTCGCCATTGGCGGTTGGGGCGATGCTTACAAGAACGCGCCCCCTGCGTTGATCGAAAATCTCGACGCCCCTGCAAAGGCAATTATCGGCCCTTGGGTGCATAAATATCCGCATTTCGCCATTCCCGAACCGCGCATCGGTTTCTTGCAAGAAGCGTTGCGATGGTGGGATCATTGGCTAAAGGGCGAGGACACAGGCGTTCAAGATGACCCGCTCTATCGACCCTACCTTATGGAATCTGTACCGCCAAAATCGTGGTACACTGAGCGTGCAGGCACTTGGCTTGCGATAAACGAAAAACCTTCGCAACTCCCGCACGAAATCTGGCATCTTGGTGCTCATACACTGCAAGAAACTGCAGCGCCTTTTGAAACGACGATTAGCTCACCTCAAACATGTGGTGCCCATTCGGGCGAATATTGCGCGATCTGGCTTGGGCCGGAATTGCCTGATGATCAACGAAGCGATGATGCCATGTCGGTGGTTTTCAAGACAGAACCACTTAAAGCACCGCGCGATATCGTTGGCGCACCAAGTGTCACACTCAAACTCAGCTCTGATACGCCCCAAGGCCAAATTGCTGTGCGTTTGCTAGATATTCAGCCGAACGGGGCAAGTGCGCGGATCACATACGGTGTTTTGAACCTCTCTCACCGCGAAAGCTATAGCGCGCCCACTGCGATGACCCCCGACAAGGCCGA
>JAHEGL010000231.1:1522-4847 GCA_024645145.1 Planktotalea sp. | reverse complement strand
TCACGATCGCCCTTGATCATATCGCGTACCGCCTGCCCAAAGGACATCGCCTTGGAATTGCTGTCTCAACAGCCTATTGGCCGCTGATTTGGCCAAGCCCACACGCGAGCACACTGACACTCACACAAGGCACGCTCAGCTTACCGCTTCGCCCAAGTGGTGATGTGGATGAATGGGCTTTCGAGCAACCGCAAACGGACACGCCTTGGCAGGTGGACACACTGCGCGAGGGGTCAAACAGTCGCAAAACGGTTACGGATTGGACGACCGGGGTCGTTACACTGGAAATTGTAGATGATTTTGGCAAGGTCAAAGACAGCGACCATGGCTTGATCAACGGATCCATCGCGCGCGAGTGGTGGTCTATCCATCCCGATGATCCACTCAGCGCGCATGGCCGCACCCATTGGACTGATGAACTAGAGCGAGAGGGAATCGCTTTGCGCACAGAAGCTACCTCTGAAATGAGTTGTGACGCGACCCACTTCCACCTCAAAGCCCGTTTGGAAGCTTTCGAAAACGACGAGCTCATCTTTGAAAAAGACGTGCAGCGCAGCATTTTGCGCGACAACTTGTAAAAGCGTGATGTCAAAAAAAAGTATTTAGCCCTTGCGAGGTGCGCCGCAATCCGCATTGTTAGGAGCACTAAGTTCAAAACCGCCTGCTTTTCGAAACGATGGCGGATCAAAATAGCCAACTGGGAGATTCCTAATGCAAGATCAACTCGACTACCTCGCAAAACGTGCGAGCGCAGGCAAACTGTCACGCCGCGATTTCATGGGTAAAGCGTCCGCGCTCGGCGTCAGCGCCGCAGCGGCGAGCACAATGTTTGCGACAGCCGCAAAGGCCGCGAGCCATAAAAAAGGTGGCGATCTGAAGATCGGCTCAACTGGTGGTGAAAGCACAAACTCACTCGATCCAGCGACATACGCGAGCCAAGTCCCTTACCACAACGGTCGCCAGTTCGGTGACACACTGGTCGAAGTTTCCCCAAATGGTGAGATTGAGCCACGCCTTGCCACAAGCGTCGAGAGCACACCAGACGCGAAAACATGGATGTTCAAACTGCGCCAAGGCGTAGAGTTCCACAACGGCAAGACGATGACCGGCGAAGATGTCATGAAGACCATGGAGCGTCATTCCAACGAAGACTCCAAATCTGGTGCCTTGGGTGTGATGAAAAACATCGAGAGCATGAAGGTTGAAGGCGACACGTTCTCTGTCACTCTGAAAAATGCCAACGCAGACCTGCCCTACTTGATGGCGGACTATCACCTTATCGTTCAGCCAAATGGTGGAATGGACGATCCGGCAGCAGGCATCGGCACAGGTCCATACAAAGTTGAAGTTGATGAGCCAGGCGTACGTCACATGTACTCCAAGTTCGCGAACTACTGGGGCGATGATGGTCACTTTGATTCCGTTGAGATCCTAGCAATCAACGACGCAACGGCACGTACAGCAGCGCTTCAGTCCGGTCAGGTCCACCTGATCAACCGTCTTGAGCCTAAGATTGCCGGCCTTCTTTCGCGTGCACCTGGCGTCACAGTACAGTCCACACCGGGCCGTGGTCACTATGTGTTCATCATGCACACAAACACCGCGCCGTTTGATAGCAAAGAGCTTCGTCTCGCGCTAAAGTATGCGATCAACCGCGAAGAAATGGTTGAGAAAATCCTGCGCGGATACGGGTCTGTTGGCAACGACATGCCAATCAACGCGGCCTATCCTTTGTTCGACAGCTCCATTCCACAGCGTACCTACGACATGGAAAAAGCCAAAGAGCACTATGCAAAGTCTGGTCATGATGGCTCGCCTATCATTCTGCGTACAGCTGATGGTGCCTTCCCGGGTGCCGTGGAAGCAGCGCAGCTGTTCCAGCAGTCCGCAGCAGCAGCTGGTATCCCGCTCGAAATTAAGCGTGAGCCAAACGATGGTTACTGGTCTGAAGTTTGGAACAAGCAGCCGTTCTGTGCATCCTACTGGGGTGGCCGTCCGGTGCAGGACCAGATGTATTCCACAGCGTATCTCTCGTCTGCAGACTGGAACGACACGAAGTTCAACAACCCTGAGTTTGATGCAAAGCTACTTGCCGCGAAGGCAGAGCTGGACCTTGAGAAGCGCAAAGCGCTTTACTCTGAGATGGGTCACATCGTACGTGATGAGGGCGGTCTTATCTGTCCAATGTTCAACGATTTCATCGACGGTGTCAGCGACAAGCTGGTGGGTTGGGAAACCGATCCAAATGGCGAGCTGATGAACGGTCAGGTCACACGCAAGCTGTCCTTCGCGTAAAGGTTCGGTTCGCACATGCACCCGATTTTAAAACTGGTGTCCCAGCGCTTAGCGCTGGGGCTCCTGCTCCTTCTCGCAGCGTCTGCGTTGATTTTTGTGGGAACACAAATTCTTCCCGGCGATGTTGCACAATCCATTCTAGGCCAGTCCGCAACCCCTGAGGCATTGGCCAACCTTCGAAGAGATCTGGGCCTGAACGAGCCCGCTTTGAGCCGCTATTTCAGCTGGCTTGGCGGCGCAGTTCAAGGTGATCTCGGCACAGCTCTGACCAATGGTCAAGACATCGCGACCTCTATGGGCAAGCGCCTTGGCAATACCCTGTTCCTAGCATTCTGGGCCGCTGTCGTATCCGTGCCTTTGGCAATTTTCCTTGGCCTTGTCGCTGTCCGTTACAAAGACCGTTGGCCGGACAAAATGATTTCAGCTGTCACGTTGACTTCCATTTCGATCCCAGAATTCCTGATCGGCTACGTTTTGATGTATTTCATAGGCGTCAAACTTGGTTGGGCACCTTCTGTTGCTATGATCAATGACAGCATGACCCTCGGACAAAAATTGCAAGCGATTGCGCTCCCCGTTACAGTTTTAACCCTTGTCGTCCTAGCACATATGATGCGCATGACCCGCGCGGCTATTCTGAATGTGATGCAATCGGCATACATCGAGACGGCTGAACTTAAAGGTCTGTCAAGTTTCCAAGTCATTGCACGCCATGCTTTCCCAAACGCGATTGCACCGATTGTGAACGTGGTGATGCTTAATCTCGCATACTTGGTTGTGGGCGTTGTCGTTGTCGAGGTGGTCTTTGTTTATCCCGGCATGGGTCAGTATCTTGTCGATCACGTGGCCAAGCGAGACGTGCCAGTGGTACAAGCCTGCGGCCTTGTCTTCGCAGCTGTTTACATCGGGCTGAACATGATCGCAGACATCGTATCGATCCTTGCCAACCCGCGCTTGCGGCATCCGAAATAGCAGGAGCGGACATGTTCAAAAATATCCCTATTTCCGCCCTCATCGGTCTGTTCTTCAC
>JAHEGL010000231.1:0-1465 GCA_024645145.1 Planktotalea sp. | reverse complement strand
AAGGGCGGCTGGGTCGATCAAGCTATTTCGCGCTTTGTGGATTTGATCATGTCGATCCCGTCTTTGATTTTTGCGCTTGTCGTCTTGTCTGTGATGCCAGTCACCATTCCGGTTTTGATCATTGTGATGGGACTTTTGGACTCTACACGCGTGTATCGCCTATCCCGTGCAGTTGCGGTGGATATCAATGTTATGGACTACGTCGAAGCCGCGACGCTGCGGGGCGAGGGTAAATCGTGGATCATTTTCCGCGAAATCCTACCGAATGCGCTCAGCCCGCTTGTTGCGGAAATGGGCCTGCGTTTCATCTTTGCAGTGCTCTTCGTCTCGACACTATCGTTTCTTGGCCTAGGCGTACAGCCACCCGGCGCAGACTGGGGCGGCATCGTGAAAGAAAACAAAGACGGCATCGTTTATGGCATCCCTGCTGCACTTGTTCCAGCCTTTGCAATCGCGACGTTGGCTATTTCTGTGAACCTTGTGGCGGATTGGGTGCTCAACAGAACCACCTCTCTTAAAGGAGGCCGCGGATAATGAGCGACCCTCTCCTCAAAGTACGCGGTCTGAAAATTGGCGCGACGGTTTATCCCCCCGATGGCAAACCGCATAAGATCAAGATTGTGCATGGCGTTGATTTTGAACTGCAAAAGGGCAAAGTTCTCGGCCTGATTGGCGAGTCTGGCGCTGGCAAATCTACCATCGGCTTGTCCGCGCTTGGCTATGGGCGTGGCGGCGTTGAACTGACAGGCGGCGAAGTTTGGGTAAATGGGCGCGATATCCTGCAAGGTGGAATACGCGATTTGCGCAAACTGCGCGGCGCGGAAGTCACCTATGTGGCGCAATCTGCGGCGGCAAGTTTTAATCCTGCCAAGAAGATTATGGATCAAGTCGTTGAAGCTTCTGTAAGCCAAGGCAAGTTCAGCCGCACCGATGCCGAGGCCAAAGCGCGCTTACTGTTTGAAAAACTTGGCCTGCCTGATCCCGACAACATCGGTTCGCGCTACCCGCACCAAGTGTCCGGCGGCCAACTACAACGCTGTATGACAGCCCTCGCGCTGTGCCCTGAACCTGATCTTGTCGTCTTTGACGAACCGACGACGGCTTTGGACGTCACAACACAGATTGATGTGTTGGCCGCGATCAAAGAAGCTATCGGCGACACGGGCGTTGCGGCTTTGTATATCACCCACGACCTCGCTGTCGTCGCACAAGTAAGCGACGATATCATGGTCCTGAAAATGGGGAATATGGTTGAATACGGGTCCGTCGATCAGATCATTAACAACCCACAGAAAGAGTATACCAAAGCGCTCGTTTCTGTGCGCTCAATCAATCACGAAGAGAAAACGCCGACCCAACCCATCCTCAGCGCTAAAAACATAACCGCGCGCTATAAGGGGACGAAGTTCGACGTTTTACATGATGTAAGCGTTGATATTTCACCGGGTCAAACTTTGGCTGTGGT
>JAHEGL010000220.1 GCA_024645145.1 Planktotalea sp. | reverse complement strand
ATGTATTGCACGTACCTGCTATCCATTGCTGCTTCAGCGCGATCTTTGAACGTGTGCCTCAAAGAATATAGTACTAGCCGAAGAGGGTCATTTGGTCGCTCATTGGTAATATGTAACTTCAGCCTCTTAGTAAGATCACTTGGTGAACGAATTAACCTACTAGTAAAAACAGTGCCTGTTGATCTGTCACAGTGCTCGTTGATGTAAGTCTCTAGTTCCGTCCTAATAGGCTCTAATAAAGGTACTGACCGTGCTACCCTGTCTTTGCCAGAGATTGCCCTAAACACAACGTAAGGCGTGTCTCTTGTTAACTTTACATCTCTTCCTTCCAACTTAGCGATTTCACCAGTGGGTGCGCCACAGTACGCAGCAAGCATACCTACTAGTCTCAACTCGTCATCTATTTCTTCTGACAGGCTATCGTTAAACTTAGCAAACTCACTTGGTGTAAATGATCGGCGATGAGCTTCAGTATCACCTATGGCCTTCTTGTGCTGGACAAGCTCAGCCCTAAAAGGGTCACCCTCAACTGCCTGTTTTGGATTGTAGATAGACCAGCTGTTCCAGACTGCCCTGATCATTGTAAGGTTCTTAGCCTTCGTTGAGGGCTTGGTGTCATCCTGCCTAATAAAGTCTCTCACATCCTCTGCATCAATATCGACTAAAGCTGTTCTCATCCCATGAGGAAAAGCAGCGCTTATCTTCTCACATTGGCTAATGACTGCACGGGTATGCTTAGTTTTCTGCTGTTCAGATCGCTGCTTGGGTGAAGAGTGGTATTGTTCAACATAATCGTCGACAGCGTTTTGCCAGGTGGGTTCAGGCAGCAAGTTCTCACCCATTAGTAATCGGTAGCGTATTACTTCAGGGTCCTGCTCATCCCAAGACCGATGCTCTTTTGTGGCATTCTGATCACCAGTATCGCCATACTTATCCAAAAGGTCGGAATACAACATGTCAGCCGCCAAGTGGTAGCCCAACATCTTGCCGTATGCTCCCTGCTCAAACGGGTACAACCTGACTAAAAGCTCATCGTAATCAAACTCACCATTCTTATATTGCTGATGCAGAGCCTTGATCGCAACGGTATCAGCATGGAACTGCTCTAGCTCCACTAGATTGCTACGAATACCTAGCGTTGGAACATCTTCTGGATGTTGACCCGTCTTCCTGAGATCATCATGAATCTCTTTCACAAGTTTAGCAGGCAACTGTCCATTCTGCTTCCTTGTATAACCAAAGGTAGCAACTCTCGTTTCATACCAGTCATTCCACTGGGACAGATTGATTTGCGCTAATGAAAGATTCTTGGTTTTGAGTGACTTCACAATCTCTCGCTTACCATCAAACAGGAATCGGACATCTTCTGGGATACGGCGACGATAGCCGTAATCCTTCGTCTTCTTAGTAATTGTGAGTTATGGAATGTTATGTAACATAATCTTTGTGTAGTACTTTTAAAATTATTTGTGTAGTGATTATGATGCCACCACACGCGATGTTTTCGCTTATACCCTTTGTTTAATGGGCATAAATGGTGACCCCGATTGGATTCGAACCAATAACCTGCCCCTTAGGAGGGGGCTGCTCTATCCAGTTGAGCCACGGGGCCACTCGCGCACTGGTTTAGCGTGCACAAACTAAAATGTCAGGGCGAAAAACACCACGCATTCTTTCCATGGCGCTTCGTTCGTTTCCCAACTAGGATAAAAACAACCCAACACTTTTGTGGAGCCTAACTTGTCCAGAACTGATGCTCGCCCACTGACCCTTCGCGATGTTTCTGAAGCGTCTGGTGTTTCAGAAATGACCGTCTCGCGGGTGCTTCGCAATCGTGGCGATGTTTCTGCTACGACGCGTGAAAAAGTACTCAAAGCCGCGAAAGAACTTGGCTATGTTCCCAACAAGATCGCAGGGGCTCTTGCCTCTCAGCGCGTAAACCTTGTTGCAGTGATTATTCCGTCATTGTCGAACATGGTGTTTCCCGAAGTTATGACGGGCATCAGCCAAATCCTGGAAGATACCGAACTTCAACCTGTTGTTGGGGTCACAGATTATCAGCCCGAAAAAGAAGAACGGGTGTTGTTTGAGATGCTTTCTTGGCGACCATCCGGTGTCATTATCGCTGGTCTTGAACACTCTGATGCCTCGCGTGCAATGCTAAAAGCGTCTAGCATTCCTGTTGTAGAAATCATGGATGTGGACGGTACGCCAATTGATACCTGTGTTGGTATTTCACATCGCCGTGCAGGACACGAAATGGCGCAGGCGATTATTAAAGGACGGTATGAACGGATCGGGTTTATGGGCACTAAAATGCCCCTTGATCACCGTGCGCGCAAACGCTTTGAAGGCTTCACAGAAGCACTCGGCAAAGCTGGTATAGAAATCTCCGAACGTGAATTTTATTCTGGTGGCTCCGCTCTTGCGAAAGGACGGGAAATGACGGAAGCAATGTTGCAACGTGATCCAGAGCTGGATTTTCTGTACTACTCCAACGACATGATCGGAGCTGGTGGTCTTCTTTACCTGATGGAAAACGGCTTCAATATTCCTGAACAAATTGGTCTTGCCGGATTTAACGGCGTCGAGTTGCTTCAAGGCTTGCCACGTCAACTCGCCACGATGGATTCATGTCGCCAAGAAATTGGGCGCAAAGCTGCAGAAATCATTGCGCAACGCGTAGAAACGCCGGACATCATGCTCGACAAGCGCGTGGAGCTTATGCCGAAGATCAGCTTTGGTGATACCCTGAAGCGCCGTTGACGCGTGGCGCTTCCAGTCCTCAAAAATAGACATGCGCGGGCGATTTTTCTCGATCGCTATCTTCTAAGTGCCGCACCAAATGGCAAGAGCAAGCGTAAAGATCTGCTTGATCTGATCACCCGACTTGGTTTTGTACAGGTGGACAGCATCAGCACGGTTGAGCGCGCTCATCACATGATTTTACGGGCGCGCAAAGCGTCTTACAGACCGAAACATCTCGCCCCTTTGCTCGAAGACGAGCACTCTTTGTTCGAGCATTGGACTCACGACGCCTCCGTTATTCCAACTGCGTTTTTCCCGTATTTGAAATTGCGTTTCAGTCGTGATGCAGAGACTTTGCGGCGGCAATGGCGCAGTTGGCGGCGCGCAGGATTTGAAAAAAAGGTTGATCAGCTTTTAGAGAGGATCGACCGCGAAGGTGCGAAATCATCTGCCTGTGTGGGCGAGGGTGAAAAACGCGGGTCCGGCGGATGGTGGGACTGGCATCCTTCAAAGACGGCGCTGGAATATTTGTGGCGCACGGGTGAGCTAACCGTGTCTCGGCGCGAGTCATTTAAAAAGTTTTACGATGTCACCGAAAAGGTCTTAGATGAATCTTTGATCTCGCCGGAACCGGAGCAGCAAGAGAGCATCGATTGGCTGTGCAATGCAGCAATAGATCGGCTCGGCTTTGCCAGCTCAACTGAAATTGCGGATTTTTGGGGTATTGTCACGAAAGCAGAAGCAAAAGAATGGTGCGGACAGGCTGGTTTGATTGAGATTGATGTAGAAGGTGTTGACGGCACTCTTCGACGCGCCTTCGCGCGCGATGGGATACTGGAAGAACAAGCGCCAAAACCTACCTCGCGTTTGCGCATTCTTAGCCCTTTTGATCCTGCCCTGCGTGATCGCAAGCGTGCAGAACGTTTGTTCGGGTTTCATTATCGCATTGAAATATTCGTACCCGAAGCAAAGCGCAAATATGGGTACTATGTCTTCCCGATGCTGGAGGGAGACAAGCTTGTGGGGCGCATAGATATGAAGGCTTTGCGTGCGAATGATATTTTGAATGTGACAGGGCTTTGGTGGGAACGTGGAGTGCGCGCAACACCTGCACGGCTTGATAAGCTACGCGCGGAGCTGGATCGCATGGCACGGTTTGCGGGTGTTTCAACTGTCGTGATCGACCCAAAGCTTGATTTGTGAATACGGGTTTTGAGTTTATTTTGAAAAATGAAGCAAAGGTCAGGTCAGCTGATCTGCGAACGTTTCAATAAGTTTATGTTTCAGGAGTTTCCCGGTAGGTGCGGCGGGCAGACTGAGGGTGAGGACAATTTGGCTCGGGCGCTTGTAGGGCGACAGCCGCGGCTCGACAAAGCTGCGGAGATCGTCAGATGTAAGTGACCCCAATTTGGCAAGCTGCACGAAAGCGAGCACTTCTTCGTCACCAGTGTCAGTCGAGCGGCCGATAACAGCTGTTTGGATCACATCTGGATGATCATTAAATGCCGCTTCCACTTCTGGCGGATAAACGTTGAAGCCGCCGCGAATAATGAGCTCTTTTGAGCGCCCCAGAATGTGCAGCAGGTTCTTGTTGTCTATGCGCCCCAGATCGCCTGTGTGCATCCAGCCATCCTTGTCGAGCACAGCCTTTGTCGCCTCTTCATTGCGAAAGTAGCCTAGCATGATGTGAGGCCCGCGCGTCAGGACTTCACCAACGCCGTCACCGCCCCCGTCTGCGCTTTCATCAATCGCGATTGCGATCCCAGCAAGGGCAGGACCTACGGAAATGTCAGGGTCGCCGAACGCACTTTTGGTTGTTGTGACGCCGGCGCTCGTTTCGGTCATGCCGTAACCATTTTGCAAAGCAATTCCGTAAAACGCTTCGGCCTTGCGTTTCCACACAGGATCTAGTGGGGCCGCGCCGGAGGACACAAAGCGCAAAGGCCCACCTGCAATACTGTCTATGCCCTGATCTGCTGTATATTGCATCAAAAGCGCATGCATCTGCGGAACTGCGGGAAGGATCGTGACCCCCTCGTTCAAAGCGGCATGTAATTTTGCGGCGCTAAAACGCGCTTCGATGCGCACAGTTGCCCCGATAAATGTCGCGGCCATGAGCATGGAGGCGAGGCCAAACACATGGCTCATCGGCAGCGCGCCATAGACTATATCGGTCGACCGCATGCCGCGCGTATCTGTGGAGAGCTTGCCTGCAAACACCAGATTAGAGTGGGAGAGCATCACGCCCTTTGGTGTCCCTGTCGTGCCAGTCGTGTAGAGCATGACAGCGACATCTTTGTCGGCTTCAGGATTACTGGCGGCAAGTTCTGCCATCAAAAGACTGCCCCACGTGCCCTTTACTTCATGCGCATCATAAATTGCACCGTGTGCCTTCGCATCAGGGGATACTCCGGACATGAACAAAGCGACGCGTGGGTTGGCATGGGTTACGATGCGCTCTAACTCCGCTTCGGTCTGGCGCGCATTGACGGGAACCGCCCAAGCGCCGATGACAGAGCATGCAAAGATAAAAGCACAAAGCGTGGCGCAGTTTTCAGCGACCATCAAAACGCGATCACCTTTTTGGACGCCAGCAAGCTTGAGCAAATCAGCGCCTGCCTGCGCCGCCTCCCATTCCTGAGCGAATGTCCAAGGCGCACCATCCCAATCCATCAAAGCGATTGCGTCTGGGCGAGTCTCAGCTTGGTCACTTAGGAATTGATGAATGCGCAAGAGGATCTCCAATCAAGGATATTGAGGTATTTTCTTCTCTAAGAAGGCCGCAATGCCGATCTTGGCCTCCGTGTCTGCAACAGCACGGATCATTGCTTCGCGTTCGGCTTCTAACTGATCGGTTTCAGTTGTCTCGTAAGCTTGGCCAACCAGCCCTTTGATGATGCCTTGCGCTTTTCGCGGACCTTTGGCGAACGCATCTGCCAGCGCATGGGCCTCAGCCAATGGATCATCGCTGATCATGTTGATCACACCCAAATCGGCCAAACGCTCTGACGTGACAGAACGCGCGAGCAAGCACATCTCAGTGGCTAGCTGACGCGGGATCATCCGTGCCAGCGCCGACGTAAGACCACCATCTGGCACAACACCCGCTTTGACATAGGAGGCGGTGAACTTCGCACCAGCGCTCGCCACGATCATATCGCACGCCAGCGCCAGCGACAGACCCGCACCTGCAGCGCCACCTTCTACAGCGGCAATCACGGGGACAGGACATGCGCGAATGCCCGCAGTAATGTCATGCAAGTCTTGAATCTTTTCGCGGCGTTCCTCAAGCGTGGACCCAGAGCGCGATTGAAGCGCATTCAGATCGCCGCCAGAGCAAAAGAACCCCCCTTCGGATGCAAAAATCACCGCACGAATGTTGGGGTCTTTCGCTCG
>JAHEGL010000213.1 GCA_024645145.1 Planktotalea sp. | reverse complement strand
TCTGCAGGTGACGTCGGACAATCATCACAAATGAAAAATGGCGCCGCCACAGCAAAGCGGCGCGTGGCCACCAAAAGCTGCGCCTCAACCCCACTCCAGCCGCCTTGTCCGAACCGGATTGCAACGTCCGGACCACTGGCCCCAAAATCACTCACACTTGGGTTTGCGTCGATAACCACATCAATCTGCGGATGTTTTTGCCGAAAATCTGCGAGGCGCGGCACCAACCAATTTGCAGCAAAGCTTGGTGTTGTTGAGACAGTAAGCGGGCGATCCGCATCCTTGATCGCAAGCCTACGCACCTCAGCGGCAACTATCTCAAATCCGCGCTTCAGTTCTGTAGCAAGTGCTTCACCATCTTCTGTGAGCTGCGCTTGACGGCCGGTACGGTCCAACAACGCGACATTCAAATGGCTTTCCAAGTTTCGAATTTGCTGGCTTATCGCCGCATGAGACACGCTTAGCGCATCACCCGCCTTTTGGAGCGAGCCAAAACTTGCATAAGCCTCAAACGCGCGCAGTGCAGAGAGGGGCGGCATTTGACGCCATTTCATATGTAACTCCAGCTTACATATGAAAATTCTTCCTGACTCGTATTAATCCACAAATAACAAAATAGTGGAAGCATAGACTGAGTGACTAAATACAAAGGAGAAGAAAATGTTGAACATCCTTGCTAACAGCTTTGTCCGTGCGACTTATCAAGAAGGGCACATCAAACCGCGCTGGACTGCACCATTGCATTGGCGTGAAGCCCGTCACTATGCACCAAAAGTCCCCTCAAAGGAGCAGTGCCATGATTGATCCGATTGTTTTTCTAGCGCCACAGATTGCAAAGCAATGCAATCTTGGCGCCTGCCGCGCCGGTCCAGCATATTGCTGTAAAACGTTCAGGTGTAGACGTTGAATGCTGTGCTCAGGACCATCGGTTCTGGGCGCAGTTATATGTTTGTACGATGATCCAGAGCTGCACTCAAAAGTGCGCGCGTATACGGGTCTTGCGGGGCGCTGAAGAGCGCTTCGCTTTCACCCATTTCAACGATATCACCTTGTTTCATCACAAGCACCTTGTGCGACATCGCGCGAACAACTTTCAAATCGTGACTAATAAAGAGGTAAGCCAACCCATATTTCTGCTGCAAACCGCGTAGAAGCTCAACAATTTGCACCTGTACAGTCATATCCAGTGCACTAGTGGGCTCATCAAGTACAACCAATTTTGGCCGTAAAATCATTGCGCGCGCGATAGCGATACGTTGGCGTTGGCCACCGGAAAACTCATGCGGATATCTGTGCATCGTCTCAGGGTCGAGACCCACTTCTTGCATGATCTCTGCCACCATGTCGCGCGGTGATTTCACACCAACAGTGCCATGAACGCCTAAACCTTCGGCAATGATTTGTTCCGCGGTCATGCGAGGTGACAGCGAACCAAAAGGATCTTGAAAGACAATTTGCATATCTTTGCGCGCAGCGCGAAGCTGACGCGTAGACCAGTACCGCGTATCGCTTCCCTCAAAATTGATCGCACCCTCAGAGGCAATCAAGCGCATGATCGCAAGCGCAAGCGTCGTCTTGCCTGATCCACTTTCACCAACGATGCCAAGTGTTTCACCAGAACGGACGGAAAAGGTCGCGTCATTCACAGCTTTCACATGGCCGACCGTGCGCCGCAGCAGGCCTTGCTGAATTGGAAACCAGATCTTTAACTCTTTAGTGCTGACGATTTCACTCGCACCGCTAGGTACGGGATCAGGTGTGCCCACGGTATGAGCACTCAACAGGGTTTTGGTGTAGTCGTGCTTCGGATCGTTGAAAACATCCTCTGTCGGGCCTGCTTCGACGATCTCACCGGCTTTCATGACGCAAACTTTGTCAGCGATGCTGCGCACGATCCCAAGATCATGGGTGATAAACAAAAGCCCCATGTTTTCTGTCTCTTTAAGCCCAGCCAACAATTCAAGAATTTGGGCCTGAATAGTCACATCTAAAGCTGTCGTAGGCTCATCAGCGATCAATAAATCTGGGCCATTCGCCAACGCCATCGCAATCATCACGCGCTGCCGCTGTCCGCCAGACAATTGGTGCGGATAAGAATTCAAACGGCTTTCAGGATCGCGAATGCCGACCTTATTGAGCAACTCTACGATGCGCCCGCGCGCAGCATCACCAACCACACCCTGATGCAACGCCAGTGATTCACCAAATTGCTTTTCCAGCGTATGCAGCGGGTTTAAAGATGTCATCGGCTCTTGAAAAATAAAGCTAATGTCGTTGCCGCGTACCTTACGAAGCAGCGCCTCATCTGCACCGACCATCTCTTGGCCATCATAGGTAATAGAGCCACCTGTGACCGCGCTAGAGCCCAGCAGCGCCACAGAACTTAATGCCGTCACAGATTTACCAGAACCACTTTCGCCGACGAGCGCTACTGTTTCCCCGCGCTCCACCGTAAAGCTTACGCCTTTGACAGCTTGGCTTAGTTTACCATCTTGCTGAAACGCTACGGTGAGGTCTTTGACCGTTAATAGTGCGCTCATGAGAAGGTCTTTCTAGGATCAAACGCGTCGCGCACGCCCTCGAAGATGAACACGAGGAGCGAAAGCATAACAGCAAACACCGTAAACGCTGTGAAGGCGAGCCAAGGCGCTTGCAAGTTCTGCTTGGCTTGTAACGTCATCTCACCCAGAGAAGGCGATGACGACGGCAGACCGAAGCCAAGGAAATCAAGTCCGGCCAGCGAACTAATCGTACCGGTTACGATAAACGGCAGCATCGTCACAGTCGCAACCATGGCATTCGGAAGCATATGTCGGAACATGATGACTGTGTTGCTGACGCCAAGAGCTTTCGCGGCGCGTACGTATTCCAAATTGCGTGCCCGCAAAAACTCTGCGCGCACGACGCCAACAAGCGCCATCCACCCGAAGAGCACCATAAGGAACACCAGCAGCCAGAAACTTCGCCCCAAAATCGCAAACATGATGATGATGATGTAGAGCGACGGCACCGCGCTCCAGATCTCAATGACACGCTGGAAAATTAGATCAACCCAGCCACCAAAATACCCCTGCAACGCGCCCGCAGCTATGCCGATCAAGCTCGCCAGCGTTGTAACGATAAGGGTGAACAGAATTGATAGTCGAAACCCATAAATCACCCGCGCAAACACATCGCGTTTTGTATCGTCCGTCCCAAGCAAGTTCTCGCCGTTCGGCGCAAGCGGTGCCGCACCCGGACGGTCAACCGTTGTGTCGTATGCATAAGGGATGACGGGCCAAAGCAACCAGCCTTTCTCAAAGCCGTCCGCTTCATATGAACCGGCCTCAATTGCCTCAATCACACCTTCCGGATCATCCCAGCAATCTTCCATACCACCCGAGGTGATCAAACACTTAACTTCAATATCGCGGTAAACAGCTTCGGTCTCGAAATCGCCACCAAAAGCAGTTTCCGGATAGAATTTAAACACAGGCATGCTGAGTTCACCACGATAACTGACCATAATCGGTTTATCATTGGCGATAAATTCCGCGAACAGGCTTAGGCCAAACAAGACTGAAAAAATGATCAAAGACCAAAGCGCGCGACGGTTACGTTTGAAATTGCGCCAACGACGTTGATTGAGGGGGGAGAGTGCCAATGCGCTAGCCCTCCCGCTTTTCAAAGTCGATGCGTGGATCAACCAACACATACATCAAGTCGGACAAGATACTTACGATCAAGCCGATAAGACCAAAGATGAAGAGCGTGCCAAAGATCACGGGATAGTCGCGCGCGACGGCCGCCTCAAAACCAAGTCGTCCAAGACCATCAAGCGAGAAGATCGTTTCGATGATCAGCGAACCGCTAAAAAAGACCGAAATAAAGACAGCAGGGAAACCTGCGATCACAATAAGCATCGCGTTGCGAAACACGTGGCCATAAAGAACTTTGCTCTCGCTCAGACCTTTGGCGCGCGCGGTCATCACGTAGTGCTTTTTGATTTCATCAAGAAAGCTATTCTTGGTCAGCAAAGTCAGCGTCGCAAAAGCCGAAATCGTAGAGGCCAGCACGGGCAACGTAATGTGCCACAGATAGTCACCCATCTTCCCAAACAGGCTCAACTCTTCGAAATTTTCAGACGTTAGCCCCCTGAGTGGGAAGATTTGATAATACGATCCGCCTGCAAACAGCACGAGCAATAGGATCGCGAACAGAAATCCAGGAATCGCATAGGCGACGATAATCATCGCAGAGGTCCATGTGTCAAAGCTGCTGCCATCGTGCACGGCCTTGCGGATACCTAGCGGAATAGACACCAAATACGCGATAATCGTGGACCAAAGACCCAGCGTGATCGACACAGGCATCTTTTCCAGTACCAGATCAACAACCCCGATGGAGCGGAAATAACTCTCGCCGAAATCAAGCCGCATGTAGTTCCAGAGCATATTCAGAAAGCGCTCAAGTGGCGGTTTATCAAAGCCGAACTCTTTCTCTAGCTCTTCGATGAATTCCTTGGGCAAGCCACGTGCACCAACGTAGTCACTGTCCGATCCAAAGGTTTCTTCGGCAACATCATTGCCGCCGCCTGAGAAACTCTCAAACACGTCTCCGCCACCCTGCATTTGAGCCAAGACCTGCTCAACAGGGCCGCCGGGGACGAATTGGACCAGCGTAAAATTGATGATCATTATTCCCAAAAGTGTTGGGATTATCAGCAACAAGCGTCGAAGAATATAGGCGCCCAAAGCGAGTTACCTCAAGGCACCAGAAGCTTTTAACGCTTCGTGCTTCTCTTTGTTATACCACCAGAAATCAAGCACACCGAGCGCAAGAGGCGGAAGGTTTTCAGGCTTTTCGAACATATCGAAATACGACACCCAATAAGCAGGGACATAGCCATAGTGTGCGATGATGCGCTCATAACGAAGCGCTCGGTCAAGGGCTTTCAACGCTGCAATTTCTGCCTCTCGTGAGCCCGCTTCTAGCGCTGCATCGATAATCGCATCAACAACGGGACTGCGCAAAGCAGAAGGGTTGTAGGAGGACACTTCTGCCGTTTCAGAGGCAAACAGCTGCTTCAGCCCTGTGCCAACTGTCGCGAAGGTCAGGATACGGGTAGAAATCAGATCATAGTCTTTATCGAGAAAACGCTGCTGGCCTTGAGCGCTGTCCACTGCGTTGCCATTCACCTCAATTCCCCAACCCTCCAAGGTTTTGGAATAGGTTTCGATGATCGCTTTGCGCGTGTCATCCCACGTAGATATCACGAGGAAATCAAGCGACATGCGATTGCCCTCTTGATCCACCATGTAGCCTTCGCTGTTCACAGTCCAACCCGCGCCCTTAAGTAAACGGAAAGCTTCGCGCTTGTTGCGACGGTCATCCGGTTTTTCTTTGCGAGAGGTGTGGGGCATAACCACAGGCTCGGTTAGCAGTTCAGGTGGCACTACGTCGCCAAGCGATTGCAAAAACGCCAATTCATCGCCCTCTGGCACGCCTTTGGCCTCCCATTCTTGGTTCTGCACGAAAGAATTGCGCTGTGTCGTCAAATCAAACTGTAGCGATTCACGGGTCCATTCAAAATTAAACGCCAATGACAATGCATGGCGCACATCCCGATTATCCAGAGGCGCTCTTAGCGTGTTAAAAATGATGCCTGAATTGTTGGGCGCGTTCCCATTTGGGATCGCTTCTTTGATAGCATCGCCTTTTTCTAACGCTGGGAAGTTATACCCCGTTGCCCAACGTTTACTGGAACCCTCTGAACGGAAGGTCACTTCGCCTGACTTAAACGCCTCAAACTCCGCGGTTGCGTCTGCAAAGTATTCAATACGGATGCGATCAAAGTTATGACGCCCCACATTCGCAGGGTGATCAGCACCCCAATAATTTGGGTTGCGTTCGTAAACGACATAGCGGTTAAATTCATAGTCCCCAACTTGGTACGGACCCGATCCCATCGGAGAGTTGATTGATGGTTCATCCAGACGCTCACCCGTTTCCTTGTACCATTCTTCAGACAGAATTGGCGTTCCACCCACTTGGCTAATCAAAGAGCGGCGCGAAATGTCGTCGGCAAAATTGAAGCGAATGGTATGGTCATCGATCACCTCGACACCGGTGATCCGCTCTTTCACGGATCGCGCATAAGAGCGAATGCCTTGG
>JAHEGL010000201.1 GCA_024645145.1 Planktotalea sp. | reverse complement strand
GCGGTGTCTTCGGCTGCACGCCACATGCCTGCATGGGCAGGTAATGCACCATAGAAGCTCCCCATTTCTTCGAGGCAGTCACACATCAAATTGAAGTGTTTGGATTCGTCATCCGCCGCGCTCACCCAATCATCATAAAACCCGATGGGAAGCGGGATATGGCTAAAACGGGCGATAATGTCCCAATGTAGATCGACTGCGTTGAGTTCTATATGTGCAACAGCATGAAGCAAAGCGATACGCCCGTCAGGCGAGCCGGGTTTGCGGCGCGGCACATCGCGCGGAGAAAGAAGTTCTGGCGCAGATGGGCGGGCAGGGTGCATGGGCGGATTGGCGGTGCCAATTTCAACAGCATCCCCGTTTTTACGTGCCGCGCGCCATTCTGCTGCATATTTGAGCGAAAGCGCTGTCTTTTCGCGACCATCAGCGGTTTGCAACACATCAAGCGCCATCTGCGCCAAAGGTTTCATGTGGCGAGGGCTTTCGCCGCATCGAGCACCGCTTCCGCATGGCCGGGCACTTTTACCTTGCGCCAAGCTTGGGCGATTGTACCGTCTGCATTTATCAGAAACGTTGCACGCTCAATTCCGAAGAACTTTTTGCCGTACATGTTTTTCTCTTTCCAGACGCCAAAGGCTTCGCACACAGCGTTGTCTTCGTCAGCGAGCAAAGGCATTGAGAGCGCGTGCTTCGCCGCGAACTTTTCATGGCTGGCAACGCTATCCGCTGAAATTCCCCAGATTGTGACGCCAAGTGCTGAAAACTCGGCTTCCATGCCTGTGAAAGCAATCGCTTCTTTCGTGCAGCCAGGCGTGTCATCGCGTGGGTAGAAAAACAGCACCAATGGCCCGTTGGAATCTGCCAAACTAAATTGAGACCTTTCGCCACTTGCAGGCAGGTTAAAGTCAGGCGCTTTATCACCGATATCAATCATTTTTCATTTCCTTGGTTTTGCTTGCACTACGTTTCATATTAGAAGAGGCGGATCAAGAGAACGCCAGCTTTGAAGCGAAGGGCTAAGCCAACAGATATGAGCGATGTGCCGCAGACGCCTGAAGATGCGCCCGATCCGGTTGTGCGCGTCAAACACCCTTGGGGATGGTATGCGACACGTGCGATCCTAACGGGTATGGGCGGCTTTGCTGTTGCGTTGACGATTGGCTTTGTTTTGCTTGTTGGGCGAGACATTGAAGCGCCTGATTGGCTGCAAACCCAGATAGATCGCAAGATTGCGGAAGCTTTGCCTGGTGTGGACGTCGACATTGGCACAATTTCATTGCGCGTTGAGCGCTCTGATCTAAGCCCGCGTGTTTTCTTTCAGAATGTCAGCGTTCAGGATGACACGGGTTTGCCCTTTGCTTCCTTAGGGGAACTTAGCGTGCGCGCGTCGTTTCCAGCCGCATTAAGGGGGCAGTTTCTGCCCAAGAAAATTTCGCTATCTGGGGCATTGATGAAGTTGCGTCGTGATCGCAACGGCGGCTTTGATTTGACCATTGGCTCTGCGCTGCAGGCAAGCGGCGAGGGGGGCAGTTTGATTGAGTTGGTTGAAAGGCTTGATCAATTGCTTGTGCAACCTGATCTTCGATACTTGCGCGACGTGAATGCCACGAGCCTGACAGTGCTCTATGAAGATGCACGTGCGGGGCGTGCTTGGACGGTTGATGGCGGTCGTATGCGCGTTTCGGCGAAGAGTGATGTTCTCTCGATTGGTGCTGATTTTGCGTTGCTCGGTGGGCAAGATTACGCTACCACCTTAGAATTAAGTTATGAAAGCGAAATTGGCTCACCCGCTGCGCGCATAGGGGTGTCGCTTGCTGATGCCCCCTCGGAAGATATCGCGAGCCAAAGCGGTGCGCTCGCTTGGATGGGAGCATTGCGCGCCCCTATTTCAGGCTCACTGCGCACAGAAGTAAATGACGCTGGGGCTTTGGGGCCATTGAATGCGACGTTGCAAATTGGTGCTGGCGTGGTGAAGCCTGAGGACGAAGCAAAGCCGGTTCCATTTGACGGCGCGCAGGCCTATTTCGCCTTTGATCCCAACGAAAACACGCTTGAGTTTTCCGAGGTTAGTGTGAAATCCGCGTGGCTTGAAGCGCGCGGCGAAGGGCGGGCGCGGCTTCAAAATGCGCCTGAGGGTTGGCCAGAGGCATTGCTAGGCCAATTTCGCCTGACAAGTGTGCGCGCCAACCCAAACCAGCTTTACGAAACCCCTGTAACGTTAGAGCAAGCGGATCTGGACATGCGGATCGTCTTTGATCCGTTTCGGCTTGATATCGGTCAGTTGGTTCTACGCGAGGGCGATCAAACGCTTATTGCAAACGGTCGCGCTGATATTGGCGACGAGGGCTGGCACGTTGCCCTTGATGCGCGCGCTGATACCCTTGATATCAAAAGGGTTCTGAACGTCTGGCCGGATAGTGTGAAGCCAAAAACGCACGATTGGATCGAGCAAAACATCCTGCAGGGTGACATCAAAAATGCGCGCCTCGCGTTTCGCGCTTTGCCGGATACGCCCCCTGATCTTCATCTGGATTTCGCGTATGAGGATGCGTCGCTGCGATTTATGAAGTCGATGCCTGCAATCACAGAGGCGCGAGGATATGTGCGCCTTGAAGGATCACGTTTTTTAGCCGCAACCGAGGCAGGTTATGTAACGCCCTCTGAAGGCGGACGCATTGATGTGAGCGGAACAGTTTTCGAAATTCCTGATGTAAGTCTGCGTGGCGCGCCCGCGACTGTAGAGCTGGTGACAAACAGCAGCGTCACGGCGGCCCTGTCCTTGCTTGATCAAGACCCGTTTTCGTTTCTCAGCAAGGCCGGGTACGCGGTAGATCTTGCAGAAGGGCGCGCAGACCTGCGTGGGGATATTGGTTTCGCGCTGAAACAGAAAATCCCAGCCTCTGAAATCAATTTTGACATTGCGGGTGATATTACGCGGGTTCGAAGCGATCGTTTGGTTAAAGGGCGCATTATCGCGGCTGATAAACTGGCTTTGCGCGCGAAACCGGACGAAATCACCCTCACAGGATCAGGACGCATCGACGCCGTGCCGGTCGAGGGCGGCTGGCGCATGCCGCTTGGTCAACCGGGGGCGGGCAGTCAGTTGAGTGGCCAAGTAGAGCTGTCGGCGCAATTTGTTGAGACGTTTAATATTGGATTACCACCCGGCTCGATTTCGGGCAAAGGACGTGGTGACGTCACGCTGGATCTGCGTGCGAATGCACCTGCGCGCTTTGCGTTGAGTTCCAACTTGCGTGGGCTGAATGTGGCCATTGCGCCGCTTGGATATCGTAAATCCGCGAATGCGCGCGGATCGCTCAATGTGCGCGGGCTGCTCGGCAGTGAAAAGGCAGGGCCACCAGTTGTCGAGAGTCTGGCGTTCGACGCGCCGGGTTTGACGGCGAATGGCGCGATTTCGATCAGCTCTTCTGGCACGTTGGAACGCGCGCAATTCGGGCGCGTTCAAGTAGGGGATTGGCTCGATTCCCCTGTGACGCTGACGGGGCGAGGACGCAATGTGCCGCCTGCTGTATCGCTGAATGGCGGCTTTTTGGATCTGCGTCGTATTCCTGCGCAAGACAGCGCGGCCAATACAGGTGCAACTCCTTTGACGGTTTCGCTCGCAAGTTTGCAAGTCACGAAAGAGATTGAGTTGCAAAATTTTGAAGGTCAGTTCCAATCTAGTGGCGGTCTCAACGGGACTTTCAATGCGCGATTGAACGGTAAAGGGCGGATCACAGGTCGCACGACTCCCCGCGAAGGGCGAACAGCCGTACAGGTCACGAGCGCGAATGCAGGCGCAACCTTGAGCGATGCGGGCTTGTTAAAGCACGCTGATGAAGGGGCTATGACCTTGAGTTTGTTTCCACGTGCGACGGCAGGGCATTATGACGGAACGCTTAATATCAAAAATTTGCGTTTGCGCGATGCGCCGCCCGCATTGGCACTTTTGAGTGTCGCAAGCGGGATTGGCTTGCTTGAGCAACTTGATGGTCGGGGGCTTGTTTTCACAGACGTGGACAGCACGTTCAGGATTACACCCAAAACGATTGTCGTTTCCGAGGGCAGCGCAATTGGCCCATCGCTCGGGTTTTCGGTTGATGGATACTATGACGTTGCCAGCAAACAGCTTGATATGCAGGGCGTTGTCTCGCCATTTTTTGTGATTAACGGAATTGGTTCGATCTTTACCCGCCGTGGTGAAGGGCTTATTGGCTTCAATTTCAACGCACTCGGACCTGCTAGTGCGCCAAAGTTTGATGTAAATCCACTTAGCCTGTTCACCCCCGGAATGTTTCGCGAGATTTTTCGTAGACCACCGCCCAAACTAAGTCAGTAAATGCCATGAAACTGAGTGACTTCGACTTTGACTTACCAGATCACTTGATTGCAACGCGTCCGGTCTCGCCGCGTTCTTCCGCGCGTTTGTTATTGGCTCAAGCTGGCGTGATTGAGGACAGGCATGTCTCTGATTTGCCGGAAATTTTCGAACCCGGTGACCTTTTGGTGCTGAACAATACCAAAGTTATTCCAGCGCGCCTTTTTGGATTGCGCCGTCGTGAAAGCGCGCATGGATCAGGTGAGGCAAAGATCGAAGTGACGTTGCTAGAACCTAGCGCGCAACAGGGCGACTGGCGTGCTTTGATAAAGCCCTTGCGCAAATTGAAAGAAGGCGAAGTTATCGTCTTTTCACAAGATCTGAGCGCGACGTTGATTGCCGAAGAAGACGGGCAGGGTGTTCTTTCATTTAACCTGAAAGGCGATGATTTTGACGCGGCTTTGGCCTTGGCAGGGGCGATGCCTTTGCCGCCCTATATCGCAGCCAAACGCGCGGCTGACGAGCAGGACAAAGACGATTACCAGACTGTGTTCGCACAGTATTCCGGAGCAGTTGCCGCACCAACGGCATCGCTCCACTTTGACGCGGACTTGCTAGCACAGCTGCAAGAACGCGGTGTCGAGTTTGCACATGTTACGTTGCATGTTGGGGCAGGGACATTTCTGCCTGTCAAAGTGGATGATGTCACAACCCACAAAATGCACGCAGAATGGGGGCAAGTTAGTGCGACTGCCGCTAATCAAATTTTGCGGGCGAAAAAGGAAGGTCGACGGGTCATTCCCGTTGGAACAACTACGCTGCGTCTGATTGAAAGTGCAGCGGCAAAAGATGGTCAAATTATCCCTTGGGAAGGTGAAACCGATATTTTCATCTACCCCGGGTTCGACTTTAACGTCGCCGACGCCTTAATGACCAATTTCCATTTACCGAAAAGCACATTGATGATGTTGGTATCTGCCTTGATGGGCAAAGCCCGCATGGACGAGATTTACAGCTACGCGATCAAAAACGAGTACCGTTTTTTTTCCTACGGAGACAGCTCGCTGTTGATCCCACACACATAGTTCGTCACAGCGACATCAGGTGTCGCGTGTAAACCTTTTGTTTAGTGCGAACGGGTATAGCGCTCGAATTTTAACCATTCGCTCAAGCGGAGCTTACGATGTTCTCAGTTCTTCAAAATTCTTGGGCACTTTTGCTCGGTATGATGCTCTTAATGCTTGGTAATGGCCTGCAGGGCACGCTTTTGGGCGTTCGTGGCGAAATTGAGGGCTTCTCGACCTTCGAGATGTCGCTCGTAATGTCGGCTTATTTTATCGGATTTCTGTTCGGGTCGCGTGCCGCGCCTGATATGATCCGACGTGTCGGGCATGTGCGGGTCTTTGCGGCGCTTGCCTCGCTTATTTCTGCGGTTTTGATCCTTTACCCAGCACTCGCAAATGCAGAGGCTTGGATGATAGGCCGTATCATCATTGGTTTCTGTTTTTCGGCCGTTTACGTCACAGCAGAAAGCTGGCTGAACAACTCTGCCACGAACGAGAACCGCGGCCAGACCTTGTCGCTTTATATGATCGTTCAGATGATCGGAATTGTTGCTGCGCAGGGTGTTTTGTTGCTTGGCGATCCGTCTGGCTACATTTTGTTCATTGTTCCGTCGGTTCTTGTTTCGATCGCATTTGCGCCGATTTTACTGTCGATCACACCGACACCTGCATTTGATACAACAAAGCCGATGTCCTTGAAAAAGCTCTACGAAGTATCGCCATTGGGTGTTGTCGGGATGTTTTTGCTAGGCGGTGTCTTTTCCGCGCAATTCGGGATGGCGGCCGTTTATGGCGGTAAAGCAGGT
>JAHEGL010000194.1 GCA_024645145.1 Planktotalea sp. | reverse complement strand
TTGTGACTGGGCTGGCGTATACCTCTGTCGGTGGTGAGTTGCTAAACATTGAAGCGCTGCGCCTGCCGGGCAAAGGTCGCATGAAAACAACGGGTAAGCTTGGCGATGTGATGAAAGAAAGCATCGATGCTGCAAGTTCTTATGTGCGTTCTATCGCGCCTCAAATCGGTGTAAAGCCGCCGAAATTTGAGAAGTGGGACATTCACGTACACGTACCTGAAGGGGCGACACCGAAAGATGGTCCATCAGCTGGTTTGGCGATGGTCACCTCAATCGTATCTGTGTTGACGGGCATCCCAATTCGCAAAGATATCGCGATGACTGGAGAGGTGACGCTACGTGGTAACGCCTTGCCAATTGGTGGTTTGAAAGAAAAACTTCTTGCCGCGTTGCGCGGGGGCATCAAAACCGTGTTGATCCCGGAAGAAAACGAAAAGGACCTGCGCGATATTTCTGATACCGTCAAAGACGGCTTGGAAATCATTACCGTGGGCCATGTGAGCGATGTATTGCAACACGCCCTTGTTGAAACCCCAGTTCCCGTAGAGTGGGACGAGGTCGCGGAAGAGGCTGCAGCTGCGGCGCTGAAGGCTGGCGAAGGCGCGAGCAAAGTTGCGCACTAAGCACCTCTTAAGAAACAGAAAAGGCGGCTCAATATGGGCCGCCTTTTGCAATTCTGATTTGTATTTTTACGAGGCTTTATTTTACAATCGCCGCTGTGAAAATAAGCAAGCTCATCAACGCAACGATCGTTGTGCCCGAACTAGAGCTGGCCGCTTGTGCCGCTTCGATGATTATCTCTTGTTCCAAAACCGGATCTGTCAAACCGCCTGCGTGTGCGATAGGTGCGCCAGATATAGTAAGTGCGATGGCGACTGCAGCTATATGTTTCATGGTAACCCTCAACCTTGTGTGCGGCAAAAATCACAAGCTAGATAGATTCGGTCAAGGAAGCGGGTGGTCGGATAGCGTGAGTTTTGCTACATTGTTGCTAATCCAAGAACAAAAGGCAGATAATCATGGCAAAGGGCACCACAGCGAGAACAACAACTACAAGTCGTAGCGCGTCCAAATCGCCGAGTGGCGTAAAGTCTAGCAAATCCACCAAAGCAGAAGCCGCGAAATCTGCGGTAACGTCTCAGCCTAAACCAGTTGTTGTGACGGACAATACGCTTGTCGTCTCTGACCCTGCGCTGAAAAAGAAGGAGTTGATCGATACAGTTGTCGAACGCTCTGGCATTAAAAAGAAAGATGCAAAGCCAGTCTTCGAAGCGATGCTTGCCGTACTAGGTCAAACGCTCGCAGACGGGCGCGAAATGAATTTGCAGCCGCTTGGTAAGATCAAGATCAACCGTGCCAAAGATGTACAAGGTGGTAAGGTATTGGTGACAAAAATTCGTCAAATCAATAGGGTGCCAAGTCCAACGCAGGAAGCTGCAGAATAAGACCGACAAAACAAAAGCGGGCGCTGCACTAACCCATTGCGTCCGCATCAAACTGCAGTACTTTCAACTGATCTGATCAGATAAAAGTAGCTCTGCATATATGGCATTCCCAAAATTCTATATCTTGCGCCATGGTCAAACCGAATGGAACGTTGCGGCGCGATTGCAAGGTCAGCTCGACTCGCCGTTGACGCAAGTGGGGAAAGATCAGGCGCAGCGGCAAGCTGAAATTATGCGCCCCATTTTGGAACAAAACCCAGCTCTTTCAATGTTTACCAGCCCACAAGGGCGTGCGCGATCTACGGCAAAGATCGTCGGAGAATCGTTAATGCATGGCTTTGAGAGCGATGCACGCCTTCGCGAAATAGGGGCTGGGGCATGGGATGGCAGCTACCTTGCTGATATAAAACAAAGTCACAGCGCGCTTTTCAATCAAGCTCGTAATGCGTTTGAGCTTATGTTTCTTGCACTAGATGGGGAAGGACAGCACGCAGTACAGAGGCGCTGCGAAGCATTCCTTTCCGAACAAACAGCTCCTGCAATTTTGGTGACACATGGTGCAACGCTGTGTGTTTTAAGGGGCATTTTGCGCGGTATGAGTTTTGATGAGACACTAAATTTAGAGCATGAACAGGGTTGTGTTTACGTGATCGAAAACGGCGAAGAAACGATCTTACGTTAAACTTTAAAAAGCGCGATTTTTGAGTTGCGCGGCGCGCGAGAACTGTCTAAACGACACCTCATCGGGTGATTAGCTCAGTTGGTAGAGCGCTTCCTTTACACGGAAGATGTCGGGAGTTCGAGCCTCTCATCACCCACCATTCAGGCAACTGAATGAGCAGTGAGCGGTTGTAGCTCAGTTGGTTAGAGTACCGGCCTGTCACGCCGGGGGTCGCGGGTTCGAGTCCCGTCAACCGCGCCACCACTGCTTGAAATGGCTCCCTTCGGGGAGCCTTTTTCATTTTTTCTCCTGCTATTAGGTTTCGAAAATCATCAGATTTCTTCTTAGGTTCTGCTCAGCGTTGACTATAATTTAAAAAGGAAGCGACCAATGATGTCAATTTTGAACCGCTACAAAGTAGGACCAATCATAAAGGTGTTCACATTGGCAATTGGCCTTGGAGCTTGCGTGCAAACGTCTCAGTCAACGGGGACAGGCAGTTCCTCTATTTCTGACAAATTGAGGGCCTCTCGCACGATCACCTCTGCAATGGCATTTAATGAAGCTTTGGGTCTTTGCTATGCTGGGCGCGCTGATTTTTCAGATTTACCTGCTATTTTGAAGTCAAAAGGGTTCCAGCTGAAGGCTGCCAAAGGCGAGGTGGCGCGCTTTGTCAATATGATCGGCAAAGGTAAACGATTTGGTCAACCTTGGACTGTCGCGCTTGACGTAAGCTTCTTAATCCTTTGCCAAGTTTCACGCTCGATGGAAAAACCTACCAGAAGCATTCGATTGAATGCGAAGTTGATTTGCCAAATCCTACGTGGGATTTGCGAGCAATATTTGATGCGGCATCTGCACACCCAAATCTGAACGTTAAGGCACCCAAAGGCTTTGCAGGGATTGCGCAGCAGAGGTACGTGTCGGGCAATGTGACAGGTTTGGCCAAAAGCCATAAGTATGACTATTTTAGTTTCAAACCGGTCGGTTCAACACTTGGCATGATCATCCGCCGCTATCGCTAAAAACATTTGCACTTTTGCTCGCCTATTGAAGTTGAGCAGGTCAATCATAGCATGTGGCAAAGCGTTGTTCTTATTTGTTGATTTGGAGCCTGATATGACGCTTGACGGCTTGGCCAAGCTAGCCTATTCCGCCCTTATTGCGCGGTTGTAGCTCAGTTGGTTAGAGTACCGGCCTGTCACGCCGGGGGTCGCGGGTTCGAGTCCCGTCAACCGCGCCACTTTCCCTTACTCTTCGTTTTGTGCGTTCAGAAACGCCATTAAATGGCGCAAGGTTTCTTCTGGATAGTGATCTGGGAAGAAGTGACCACCGGGCATAGGGGCGCACGTGAAATTGCTTAGCTTTTCGCGCCAGACTGTCTCAAAATGATAGGCCTTATCCATCATCCCGCCACCCGCATAGAGCACGAGGGCAGGACAGGTGACGCGTTTGTGCAAGTCAGCTGCATCAGTCTCGAAATCAAGTGTCGCGCCCGCGCGGTAATCATCGCACATCGCGCGAATGGTTTCCGGATCGCGCCACGCCGCTTTGTAGGTTGAAAGTGCTGTGTCATCGAAGGCTGGTTCGCTACCAGTGCCCCATGCACTTAGACAAGTTTCGAAATATGCGTCAGGGTCATGACCGATCATTTTGTCAGGTAAGGGCGCTGGTTGCGCGAGGAAGAGCCAATGGTAATAGCCAAGTGCGACTTCACGAGATAGATCTGCGAAAAGCGTGTGTGTTGGGATAATATCCATTAGTGTCAGAGACTTGAATCGATTTTGCGCATCCAGAGCCAAGCGATGTGAGACCCGCGCGCCGCGATCGTGACCGATCAAATGCGCGCCCTCTAGCTTTAGGTGATCCATCAATAAAAGTATGTCTGAGCCCATTTCACGAAAGCTGTAATTCTCAACTCCGCTAGGTTTCGCAGAAAAAACCATAGCCGCGCAGATCAGGACAAATGACATAGTATTGCGCGGCCAATTCCGGTGCAATCTGGTGCCACATCATGTTCGTTTGTGGGAAGCCATGAAGCAGGATCAAGGGTGCGCCTGAGCCTGCTTCAAGGTACGATATGGGCCCTTTTGGCCCGGCTAGGGTTTCACGGCGAAACCCTTTGATCATGTCGCCAAAGCGTCCAAGATTCGCGCCCAAGAGCGCATTCCTTTGTGGAAGCTTTCCAGATCGTACTTCTCATTAGGGGAATGTATTTGATCATCGTCTTTGCCAAATCCGATGAGCATTGCATCAACATCCAAGATGTCTTTGAAGTGGCCCGCGATAGGGATTGAGCCACCACATCCGACATAGGCGGCGGGGTTTGGCCATTCATCGCTAAGCGCTTTGCGCGCTTTTTCAAAGGCGGGGTCTTTGATGGACATCTGGCTGGCTTTGGACCCTTTGCCGAGTGGGAACTCGACGGTGTAGTCCTCTGGCAAGCAGCTGCGCACGTATGTTTCAAACGCCTGATGGATTGCATCGGGGTCTTGTTGTCCGACAAGTCGGAAGCTGATCTTAGCGCCTGCTTCTGCAGGGAGCACAGTTTTGAAACCATCGCCCGCATAACCGCCCCAGATTCCGTTGACATCACAAGTTGGACGCGACCAAATCATTTCGAGCGGCGTGCGGTCCTGTTCACCGGCAGGAACGCTGAGGCCGACATCGCCCAAGAATTTCGCGTGATCAAAGCCAAGTCCTTGCCATTGTGCACGAATTTCATCTTTCAGTTCGGGTACGGCGTCATAAAAACCCGACAGTGTAATACGCCCTGTCGCGTCATGCAGGCCGGTGATTATTTTGCTCAAGACGCGGATCGGGTTCATCGCCACACCGCCATACATGCCGGAGTGCAAATCACGATCTGGTCCTTTTACAATGATTTCTTCGGCCACAAGTCCGCGCAGCATGGTGACGATTGACGGAACTTTGCTTTCGAACAGGCCGGTATCACAGATAAGGGCGATGTCTGATTTCAGCTCTTCTGCGTTCTCGATCATGAAGGGCACAAGGGAGGGGGAACCACTTTCTTCTTCGCCCTCGAAAAAGAAGCTGATCTTGCACGGAAGCGTCCCGTGCACGTCTTTCCATGCGCGACATGCTTCTACAAAAGTCATCAACTGGCCCTTATCATCGGAAGATCCGCGACCGCGAATAACTTTTCCCGCTGGCGTATCTTCGATTGCGGGCTCGAATGGGGGGCTATCCCAAAGATCAAGCGGATCAACAGGCTGCACATCATAATGTCCGTAGAACATCACGTGCGGGCCTGGCCCATCAATGTGGCCAACAACCATTGGATGCCCCGGTGTCATGCGTTTGGAGGCATCCGCGCCGAGCATTTTCAAATCGGCAACAAGCCAATCTGCAGCATCGTCGCAATCGCGTTTGAACGCAGGGTCTGTGGACACAGAGGGAATGCGCAAAAGATTGAGCAGACGTTCTGTTGCATTTGGAAGATCATCGTCGATCTTCGCAAGGACGGCATCTAGAGACATGGCGAGGTATTTCCGTGTTTGTGAAAGCGTTGAGCGGACGCTACCCACGCTGCGCGCGACTGTCCAGATAACGCTGTGTTTCCAAATCTGGGATCAGAAAAGTGAAAGCTTGATTTAGATCAAGGCTGCGACAAGTCATGCACTGCTAAAGTGTTGCTTACACGCTATGTTACAGCTAAGTATTCAAAAAGTGGAATACTGACGAGACATGCCACCAATGCATTGCTTTTAAAGTAAAGTGATTGGGTTACGTTAAGGGATCAGGGGGAGACACCGCTTGGATTACACAGCACAGCTCGACGCGAGTTTGCAGCGCCTTCATGATGAAGGCCGCTATCGCACGTTTATCGATATCGAGCGTGAAAACGGTCAGTTTCCTAATGCAACATGGCGTAAGGACGATGGCAGCGAGCAACCGATTACGGTTTGGTGCGGCAATGATTATCTTGGCATGGGGCAAAATCCTGTGGTTTTGCAGGCGATGCATGAGGCGCTTGAAGCAACTGGTGCTGGCTCTGGCGGGACACGCAACATTTCTGGAACGACTGTGTATCACAAGCGTTTAGAAGCAGAATTGGCGGATTTGCACGGCA
>JAHEGL010000181.1 GCA_024645145.1 Planktotalea sp. | reverse complement strand
CTTCGGTCGCATATTTGCTGTTTTATTGGTCGTCTCAAGCTTGTTTATCGTTTCCATCTTCGTCGCGTCTATTACCGCCGCGATGACTGTGAACGCGCTGAGCTCTAACGTGAACGGTTTGCGTGATTTGGAAAACCGCCGCGTGGCAACTGTGACCGGATCAACTAGTGCGGCGTTCCTTGAGGCCAATGGATTGGTGTTTGCAGATTACGCATCGCCCGAAGAAATGTTCAACGCATTTGAAGCGGGCGTGGCGAACGCGATTGTTTTAGACAGCCCGATCCTTGCCTATTACCAGCAAACCAAAGCGCAAGGCACCGCCCGCGTGTTAGAGCGCACGTATCGTCCAGAAAACTATGGGATTGTGTTTTCAAGTGGCAGTCCACTGAAAGAAGAAATTGATCAGGTTCTGCTGAAGTTTCGCGTCGATGGAACCTACGATGATCTTTTAAGCAAATGGTTCGGCAATATTTACACGCCGAGATAAGCATGTGCTGGCAAAGGCACAGATCATACGCGCCTTTGCCAAATCTTTTTAGTCGCGCAGCAATTCATTAATGCTTGTTTTGGAGCGTGTCTGCGCATCGACGCGCTTCACGATAACAGCACAATAGAGGTTTACACCGTTCTTAGACGGCATAGAGCCGGCAACAACAACGGAACCTGCTGGGACTTCACCGTATGTGAATTCGCCTGTTTCGCGATCAACGATTTTTGTAGACTGGCCAATAAATACGCCCATGCCCAGAACAGAACCTTCACGCACGATGCAGCCTTCTACAACTTCGGAACGCGCACCGATAAAGCAGTTGTCCTCGATGATTGTTGGACCCGCCTGCATTGGCTCAAGCACACCGCCGATCCCGACACCACCAGAGAGGTGAACGTTCTTACCGATCTGTGCGCAGGACCCAACAGTGGCCCATGTGTCGACCATCGTGCCCTCGTCAACATAAGCGCCCAGGTTCACGAAAGATGGCATAAGAACCGCGCCGGGCGCGATGAATGCGGACTTGCGAACAACACAATTTGGAACAGCGCGAAACCCTGCGGCTTTCCATTCTGCGTCGCCCCAACCTTTGAATTTGCTGTCAACTTTATCCCACCAGCCAGCGCCTTGCGGGCCACCTTCGTGCTGCTCCATATCTTTGATTCGAAAGCCAAGAAGAACGGCCTTTTTCGCCCATTGATTTACATGCCAGTCACCGCTGGCCTGCTTTTCCGCAACGCGCAGCTTGCCGCTATCAAGTGCGTTAAGCGTGTCTTCAATTGCTTCGCGCTGTTCACCTGTTGTGGCGGGTGTGATGGTGTCGCGTGCCTCCCAGGCCGCTTCGATCGCAGTTTCTAGCTGTGCATTAGACATGGGATTCCCTCGCTACATTGAATTTGCGGCTTTAGACATGAAATGGGCGCGCCGCGCAATCGTGATCGTGACTGGTGTGCTGGCAAATGCCTCGTTAGACATGGGTTAAGCCGCTTTAGAGGACAAGAACGATGAAAGACGAAAAGAAAAGCCCGTTTCGCGATGCAGGAACTGATCGTGATGCGACAGAGCATGTGCCTGACACGCCCCAAACCCGTGCCCCCGCATATAAACTTGCCTTCGCAGATGAGGAATTTCTGTGTCGCGATGAGCTACGTTCCGTACGTTTGCAATTGGAGCTGCTCAAGCCTGAGTTGATCATGGACGAGCGCGGGATCGAAAGCACGATTGTGCTGTTTGGTGGTGCACGCATTCCAGAGCCTGCGAATAAAAGCTCTGCGCGCACGAAAACATTGGCTGACCTGTCGAAGTATTACGATCAAGCGCGCGAGTTTGCACGTTTGATGACCGAAAAGTCGATGAAGTCTTATGGCAAGGAAGATGTCATTGTTACCGGTGGTGGACCGGGCGTGATGGAAGCAGGCAATCGCGGTGCGATGGATGCGGGTGGTGCCTCGATCGGCTTGAATATCGTACTGCCCCATGAGCAAACGCCGAACGAATATGTGACGCCTGATCTGTGCTTTAACTTTCATTACTTCGCGATCCGTAAGATCCATTTTTTGATACGTGCTAAGGCAATTTGTGTGTTTCCAGGTGGGTTTGGAACATTGGACGAAACTTTCGAAGCGCTGACGTTAATTCAAACCGGTCGCATGCAACGCGTTCCTGTTTTGCTTTTTGGACGCAAGTTTTGGGAAAGTATCATCAACTGGGATGCGCTCTCCGAAGCCGGTACAATTTCAGCAGAAGATTTGGATTTGTTCCGCTTTGTCGAAACGGCTGAAGAAGCGATTCACGCTATTGAAAACTGGGATGGCGCAGGTGAGCGGCGCGGCGAAATTCCGGGGCGGTGAATAACTCTTTGCGAAGAGTTATTGGAAAGCCCTTTGCAACGGGCTTTCACTAAGGAGGAGAGTGTATGTCTGAGAATGGATATGAAACGGGTCGTTTGAACCTACCATTTGTCGGAATTTCGACGTTTGCCAAGAAGCCCTATGTGAGTGACTGGGATTCCATTGATGCAGATGTTGCTGTCTTGGGGGCTCCCTTTGATTTTGGCACTCAATGGCGACCCGGCGCGCGGTTTGGCCCACGCGCTGTGCGCGAGGCGTCGACTTTGTTCAGTTTCGGCCATGCAGGTGCATATGATCACGAAGACGACGCAACCTATTTAGGCGGCGACGTGCGGATCGTAGATCTGGGTGATGCGGATATTATCCACACCAAAACCACGCCAACATAGAATTTGGTGTGCGCAAAATTTTGGATGCGGGCGCAATTCCACTAACGATCGGTGGTGATCATTCAATTAACATTCCTTGTATTAACGCTTTCTCTGACGTGTGCGAGCGCGACGGGCCAATCCATGTGGTTCAAATCGATGCCCATCTCGACTTTGTTGATGAACGCCACGGCGTCACAGAAGGTCACGGCAACCCCATGCGCCGCGCAATTGAAAAACCCTATGTCAGCGGAATGACGCAACTGGGCATTCGCAACGTTTCTTCCACTGCAAAAGAAGGGTACGTCGATGCGCGAGCACGAGGATCTGATATTTTGTCCGTGCGCCAAGTGCGCAAACTTGGAACAGATGCAGTGTTGGATCGTATTCCCGAAGGCGCACGGATTTATGTAACCATAGACATTGATGCTTTTTGTCCGTCTATCGCTGCGGGAACTGGCACCCCCAGTCATGGTGGATTTTTGTACTATGATGTTTTGGAAATTTTGCAGGGTCTGGCCGCGCGCAATGATGTCGTTGGCATCGACCTTGTCGAAGTCGCACCAGCCTATGACCCAACTGAAAACACACAGATTTTAGCGGCGCAATTGTTGCTTAATTTTCTGGGGTTTATCTTTCATGCCAAAGTACAGCGCTGAATGAAACGTGGGATTTGAGTTTATTTAGAAAAATGAAGTTTAGAGCGTTTTGAACATAACCAAAGCGTCTATCATTCCATCCTTAGGGTGATGGAAAGCTTTGGGAAGCCGCCCGACTGTATTGAAGCCAGCACGCTGCCAGATGTCGATGGCGCGGACGTTGTTGGCAAGCACAAAGTTGAATTGCATCGCTTTGTAGCCCGTCTCTTTTGCCCGTTGCAGCGCATCCACGAGCATCGCGCGCGCAACCCCTTTGCCCTGAGCCGTAGGTCCTGTGACGAAACCGCAATTGCAGACATGCGCGCCGCCGCCTTGGGCGTTTGTTTTCAGGTAGTATGTGCCGAAAACTGTGCCCTCCTGTTCAATCACAAAGCAGCCCGCATCAGCGCCAGTCCAATAGTCCAGCGCGTCTTTCTCTGAAATGTCGGGGTCTATCGCGTAGGTTTCACCAGAGCGGAACACAGGTTTAAGCATTTGCCATACAGCGTCATGATCTTGATACGTTGCAGCGCGAATGTACATTGGGCGAGCCTTTTATCCGATCCAGAGTGCGACATGCTTGATTTACATCACAAAGGACGCAAATGTAAAAGTATGACAGATCAAACACCTATCCCGTTGCACCCAAAGCCCGCACAATTACAAGTCGCGTTTCATCGCACTGAACTGGGGCCCATTATGTCGCTTTACGGACAGATGGTGGCAGCAGGCGAATGGCGTGACTACGGGATCTCTTGTTTAAAAGATCTGGCCGTTTTTTCGGTATTCAAACGCACTGCTGAGAACCCGCTCTACAAGATCGAAAAGCGCCCCAAATTGCGCAACAAACAAGGGCAATATGCGGTTGTTGGGATGGATGGCCAGATCTTGAAACGCGGGAATGATTTGAAAGCTGTTCTGCGTGTGCTAGAGCGCAAACTGATCCGAGCCGTTGATTAAAGGCGTACGTGGCGTGTGACTTCGCCATCACCTTGTTCAGATATCCGCGAAAGCGCCACATCAAAACCTTCTAGAACAACAGCCATGTGATGCGCATTTGCATGTATCAGTGTCTTCGCATCAGCCAGCATCGCAACATGGCCTTTCCAAAACAACAAATCCCCCGCTTCGGGGTTGCCATTCACACTGCGTCCGAGATTTGCTTCTTGTAGATCACTATCGCCATCACATGCGATGCCGCAGGCCGTCAGCGCAGTCTGAATCAGGCCAGAGCAATCAATACCAAACCGAGAATTGCCGCCCCACAGATAGGGTGTGCCGAGGAAAAGACGCGCGACTTGCGCGGGCTCGCGCTCCACCTCGCCGCTTTCGCGAATATGTTGGCGTGGGACATAGCCGACGGATGTTTGCGCAAACCGAGCGTGCATTTCGATAACGCGCAATTTGCTCCCAAAACTCAAGGGGGCCAAATCACAGGATTTGAAATTCGGTTCTGAATAAATGTGACTGGAGGGTGCACTGACCCAGTGGGTCGCTGTTTCAACATCTGCCAAATGCGCACTTTTAACATAGCCGCAATAGCCGTCTTTGTCGGCTTGAATGAACGCCATACCGCCCTGATCCTCAAACACGCGAAGCGTTTCGCCCATCAGCAACTGGCGATCACGCGGGCCATCCGGCGCGCGCAAGAGCTCCGCAAGAGGCACCGACACTTGACGCGCCGCGCCGTTCACATAAGCGTCCGCCGCGATTTCACCGCGCAGGCTTTCACAAGCGACACGGCCATTTGAAGGGGTTAGACGTGGATCACTCATGACTTCAAGATATCAGGAAGTGCGGCGAGCAAAGCACGCGTGGCTTGACCAACGCCACCCTGAGGCCTTGCAGGGGCGGCGCTTGGTTGCCAGCCATAGATGTCAAAATGCATGTAGTTTGGTGTTTCCGTGACGAACCGGCGCAGAAAAAGCGCAGCCGTAATGGAGCCCGCAAACCCACCTTTGGGAGCGTTGTCTAGATCAGCAATGCCCGGTTCAATCATCGCCTCATAAGGCTCCCAGAACGGCAAGCGCCAGACAGGGTCTTGCTCAGTCGCTGCGGCGGTTTCGAGCGCGCGTGCGCTGCTGTCGCTTTGTGCATAAAACGGCGCAAGATCAGGGCCAACAGCGACGCGCGCAGCGCCTGTCAGGGTTGCCATAGAAATAATTGCATCTGGGTTTTCTTCGTCTGCTAGCGCGAGTGCATCTGCCAAAACCAAACGGCCCTCAGCATCGGTGTTGTTGATTTCAACCGTGAGGCCCTTGCGGGAATTCAAAATATCGCCCGGCCGGAAAGCATCAGCGCTGACAGAGTTTTCAACCGCTGGGATGAGCACGCGCAATTGAACGGATATCCCAAGCGACATAATCATGCTGGCAAGGCCAAGGACGGCAGCGGCACCGCCCATATCCTTCTTCATCAAACCCATTGACGCACCAGGTTTCAGGTTCAAACCCCCTGTGTCAAAACACACACCCTTTCCGACCAATGTGAGTTTCGGGCCCGTCTCGCCCCAGCGCATGTCGATAAGACGCGGCGCGCTCGATGCAGCACGTCCAACTGCATGGATCATAGGAAAGTTATGTGTCAGTAGTTCGTCACCTTCGGTCACCGAGATACTGGCGCTATGTGCGCTGGCCAAATCGCGCGCGGCGTTCTCGAGATCGGGCGGCCCCATGTCAGACGCAGGTGTGTTTATAAGATCGCGTGTGAGCCTTTCCCCTGCTGCGATCGCTTCGATTTGGGCAGCATCAGCGGTATCAGGGCATCTAAGCTGCGCCAGTGCGCGCGCGTTCGTTTTATAGCGATCAAACTGATATCCCGCCAGAAGCCAGCCTAACAGCTCCGCTTTCAAGGCATTATCATCAAGATCACTGACCAAATGAAA
>JAHEGL010000175.1 GCA_024645145.1 Planktotalea sp. | reverse complement strand
TGTGCCAAATACGACGCGTCACCATTCAACCGGCTTTGCTGCATTTGATCTGGGCCAGTCATTCGTTCTGAGCCTGGACGTCGAAACCGCGTCTGATAGCGGGTATCGCTCTAACTATGGCTACTCTGGCCGCGATCGTTTGGGGTCGGGCATCACGCTGACCCGGGTCAAACGGGACGTGTTTTTTCAAGCAGAGATGCTGAACTTTGAAACGTTACGCGACAATGAGAGCAACAACACCCAGCCAACTGTGATCGGCAACGTCACATACGAGCGACGATACCAACTGCCAAACGTTGGCGGTGAATTGAGCGCCTCTCTTGGCGTACATGGGCACAAACGGGTGTCTTTGGATGATGTGTTGGGGCGCGATATGGCGCGGATCAATCTTGATATATCTTGGCAAGATGAATGGACAATCGGCAATGGGCTTCGCTTTGGACTAGTTACGTCGCTTGGCCTTGATAGCTATGGGATTCAGCAAGACAGTACTGTTTTAGGCCGCACAAACAACGCGACGCCCGCAATTGCTGCAACGTTGCGCTATCCGCTCATGAATGTTGCACCAGACGGTTCAAGATACCTGATCGAGCCAATCGCACAGATTGCTTGGGCTGGCGGTTCACCTTCGGTTTTGCCTAACGACGAAAGCGTCAGTTCGGAATTTGATGAAAGCAATTTGCTTTCGCTGTCTCGCTTTCCTGTAAAAGATCGTCGCGAAACAGGGACAGTGGGAGCCTTTGGCTTTCGAATGGCGCGGCTCAATACTGAAAGCTGGTCAGCGGGTTTAACTGTCGGTCAGATGTTTCGCGAAAAAGCGGACCCGTCATTCTCGGACAGTTCGGGTTTGCAAGGTTTGACGTCAGATACTTTGCTCGCGCTCAATTACTCATCAAATTGGGGTGGGTCGTTCATGGCACGTGGCTTGTTTGAAGCTGATTTTGAACCTGTAAAAACAGAAGCGCGCGTTTCCTACTCGCGCAACAAACTCGCGCTTTCTGGCACATATGTGCAAATGAGAGCCGATGCAGCGGAAAACCGCACATCCCCTGTCGCGGAATGGTCCCTCGCGAGCACTTACAAATTTAATCGACACTGGACGGCACAAGCGAATGCCCAGTATGATTTGCTAACGGATCGTATGTCGAAAACCGGTGGCAAAGTAGCCTATGAAAACGAATGCGTTTCTGTCGGCTTTGGTGCCACACGCAGTTTCGCAGCGTCAACAACTCTAGTGCCCGCCACAACATATGAGCTGGCCATCTCGCTTCGCGGGTTTAGTACAGGAGGCAGCGGTAAAGCAGCGCGCCGCACATGCAGGAATTGAGAGAAATGTTTTACACAAATACCCCCGATAAACGCAGCTTTAGAAACGGATTTGTCGCGATTGCTTGTGCCGCATTGCTTACATTTAGCGCACCACTCGCGAGCCACGCCCAAAGCCTGTTCGCTACAGCAATCAAGGTTAATGATAGTTCCATCACCAACTTTGAACTCGCAGAGCGCACGCGCTTTTTGGGATTGCTGCGCGCGCCGGGTGATCACAAGAAACTCGCGCGCCAACAATTGATCGAAGATCGCTTGAAACTTGGGGCCGCGCGATCTGTCGGGATCGTTCCATCGCGCGAAGAAGTCGATACGGGCATGGATGAATTTGCCGGTCGCGTTAACCTGACCCGAGCGGAGTTCATCAAAGCCTTGAATGCCGGCGATGTGTCCGAAGATGCGTTCCGTGCTTTTGTTCGACCCGGTCTTGCTTGGCGCCAACTGGTGCAAGCCAAGTTTGCAAGCCGTATCGGCGTCACCGAAGATGACATTGATCGCAGCGTTGCGTCATCTGGCACAGGGGCCACCATTCGTGTCCTCTTGTCTGAAATCATTATGCCAGCAACCCCGCCCCAAGCAGCGGCAGTCCAAGAACGCGCAGAACGAATTTCGCAAATCACGAGCGTATCGGCCTTTGCCGCTGAAGCGCGGCGTTACTCTGCATCCGCCTCAAAGGCGCGCAGTGGTCGTTTGGAGTGGTTGCCAATCACGCAGTTGCCAGCGCCTTTACGCCCAATTTTGTTGGGCCTCGCACCTGGTGAAGTGACTGACCCAATCCCGCTGCAAAACGCGGTTGCTCTGTTCCAATTGCGCGATATCGAAGAGGTGCAAGTGGGCGAACCACAATATGCAGCAATCGAATACGCAGCCTATTACATCGCAGGCGGGCGCACCGAAGCGGGCTTGGCCGAAGCGCGTAAAATTGAAAGCCGCGTTGATCGCTGTGACGATCTCTATGGGATTGCAAAGGGTCAAGATCCAAGCGTGCTTGATCGCGGAAGCAAAGCACCAGAAGAAATTCCATCAGACATTGCGATTGAATTGGCAAAGATGGATCCGGGCGAAACATCTACGACACTCACACGCGCAAATGGGCAGACCTTGGTCCTTTTGATGCTCTGTGGCCGCACGCCAGTGCTTGAGGAAGAAGTAGACCGCGCGGAGCTGTCTTTAGGGCTGCAAAACCAGCGCTTGGCTTCCTATTCCAACGGGTATCTTGAACAACTGCGCGCTGATGCCCGCATAATCGAGAAGTAAGCGTGACACGCCCCATCGCACTAAGTTGCGGCGAACCTGCAGGAATCGGCCCCGAAATCGCGATAAAAGCGTGGGATGCTTTGCGCGATGCTTTGCCATTCTTCTGGATTGGCAATCCTGCGCATTTGCCTGCGGGATCAGCATTCGAGCTGATATCATCTCCAACCGACACGCTGCACGTCAGCGGATCGGCGATGCCAGTGCTCGCGCAGCCATTTGCTGGAACCGCGCAAAAAGGCAATGCAGACAGTGCCAATGCGCAAGGTGTGATTGACGCAATTGAAACCGGTGTGCGTTTGGTGAAATCAGGCGTGGCAGCCGCACTTTGCACAGCGCCCATCAATAAGAAAGCGCTACAGGATGGCGCAACATTTGCGCATCCCGGTCATACGGAATTTCTGGCAGCGCTCGATGGCAAAGAAAACGTTGTCATGATGCTCGCGACCGAGCAATTGCGTGTGGTGCCTGCAACGATCCATATACCACTTAAAGACGTGCCAAGCGCTTTGACACCAGATCGCTTAGAAAGCACACTACGCATCACCCATGCGGCACTGCGCGCGCAATTCGGGATCAAAAAGCCCGTTATTGCGGTCGCTGGTCTAAACCCTCATGCGGGTGAAGGTGGCAAGATGGGTTTTGAGGATGCGGATATTATTGCCCCCGTTTTGGAAAAAATGCGTGTTGAGGGCTTTGATCTAACCGGTCCATTGCCCGCCGACACTATGTTTCACGCCAACGCGCGCGCGCGCTACGACGCCGCGGTCTGTATGTATCATGACCAAGCTTTGATCCCCATTAAAACGCTCGATTTTGACAAAGGTGTGAATGTAACCTTGGGATTAAGTTTCATAAGGACCTCGCCTGATCACGGCACTGCGTTTGATATCGCCGGCAAAGGTATCGCCAACCCAACCAGCCTTATCGAAGCGCTGCGTATGGCTGCCAGAATGAGTGCAACATGACCCAAGACGACCCCCTACCGCCCTTGCGCGATGTCATTGAACGCCATGATCTGCGCGCGCGTAAATCGCTTGGTCAGAACTTCCTTCTTGATCTCAATTTGACAGCTAAAATAGCGCGTCAGGCGGGTGATCTGAGCGCCTGTGATGTGCTTGAAATCGGTCCCGGACCCGGGGGTCTGACCCGTGGATTGCTCAGCGAAGGAGCCCGCAAAATCCTAGCGATCGAAAAAGATGCACGGTGTTTGCCGGCTTTGGCAGAAATCGCTGACGCCTATCCCAATCGTTTGGACGTCATCGAAGGCGATGCGTTGGCCATTGACCCGCTTGCCCACCTAACTCCGCCCATACGGGTTGCGTCGAACCTGCCGTATAATGTTGGGACAGAGCTTCTCATCCGATGGTTAACACCCAAGCAATGGCCGCCTTTTTGGGACAGTCTCACATTGATGTTCCAACGCGAAGTGGCACAAAGGATCACTGCAGAGACAGGTAGCAAAGCCTATGGGCGTCTTGCTATCTTGTCACAATGGCGCTGTGACGCGCGGATTGTGCTGCATTTGCCGCCCGAAGCATTCTGTCCGCCGCCAAAAGTATCTAGTGCAGTTGTGCACCTCAAGATGCTGCCAGAACCACGTTTCCCTGCGGATTTCAAAACGCTTGAACACGTCGTTGCAGCAGCATTTAACCAACGCCGCAAAATGCTGCGGTCGTCGTTAAAATCAGTTTCACCGGATATCGAAGACATGTTAGCGGCGGCGGGAATCAAACCGACCGAGCGCGCTGAGCAAGTGTCTTTGGAAAAATTCTGTGCCCTCGCGCGCGAAGTCGCGAAGGCATAAACTATAAAGCTCTACTCAGCCGCGTCTGGTGCCACTTCTACAGGAGCATCCTGTGGTGCGGTGGCTGCTGGCGCTTCTGTCGCAGAGGCAACTTTTTCTGCAGCAGGTTTGCGCGGCGCACGAGGTTTGCGCAGGGTGCGTGCAAGACGTGGTTTGCTCTCAGGCGTTTCCACCAGACCGCTGTCCTCTGTGCTTGCAGGCTCCACAAGATCAGGCTGATCACCCGTGCCTGCGGTTGTTTCTTCGACCGCTGGCTGTTGTTTTTCTTGCTCCGCACGTTCTGCACCACGTGTGGCCCGCTGCGCGTCGCGTTCTGCGCGCTCACGATCACGCTCTGCCTGACGCTCACGATTTTCACGCTCTTGTTGTTCGCGGCGCTCATCAATCTCTTTTTGAGCGGCGCTCAACATACGCAAATAATGCTCTGCGTGTTGGAAAAAATTCTCTGTTGCGACACGGTCGCCGGACAACTGTGCATCACGCGCAAGTTGTTGATACTTGTCTATGATCTGTTGCGGCGTGCCGCGCACTTTGCCCTCTGGACCGCTGCTATCAAAAACGCGGTTGGGGATATTGCCGCCACCCTGAGGGGCGCGATTGCGATTGTTCTTACGCGAACGTGGTTTTGATGATCTCATCTAGCTTCAATCCAGCATATCAATGTCACTGTGATCCAAACCTTGCGCTAACTTTGGGCGCGAGAAACAAGATCACTATTTGTGGCTTGGTGCTATGGGGAACGAACAGACAAGTTCACCCGTTTAGCAAGGTCCATAAAGCACTTCGCCCGCTGTGCTGCAACATGATTCCTTTAAAGCCGAGAAAAACCGCGATAATTTTGCACAGCCAAAGCGTGTTCACCACTCCACAGGCCTGACACCACGCGGTCTCTCCCAGCCATATCTGGCAAACATTTAACTTGTGTAAATCCGGCTGCATCAAACAGCGCCTCTACGGCGCGTCCTTGTTGATGACCGATCTCCACAATCAAATGTCCGCCTTTTTCCAGATAGGCCCCCGCTTGAGCTGTAATTATGCGATAGGCAGAAAACCCATCGCCGTTATCTGTGAGCGCAATTTTCGGATCAAATTGCACTTCTAGATCAAGTGTTTTCCACTCATCCAGCGAAATATAGGGCGGGTTTGAAACGATCAGATCATAGGTGCCGACCACCTTGTCAAACCAATCAGAGATTTGAAAACGCACAGTATCTGCAACGCC
The DNA here is from genome assembly GCA_024645145.1 of Planktotalea sp. GTDB lineage: Bacteria > Pseudomonadota > Alphaproteobacteria > Rhodobacterales > Rhodobacteraceae > Planktotalea. Next base: position 629 of record JAHEGL010000175.1, on the reverse strand, counting down.
GATTTGGTTCATGTTCTGGCGCGCGATGGTCAAAGCGCCTTCAGAAACATCAGTACACAGCACGTTCGCGCGCGGCCATTCAGCGGCCAATGTCAGCCCAATCGCCCCGCTGCCTGTGCCCAAATCAAGCACATTTGCCTTTGGCTCCAGCTCTAAGCAAGCAGCAATAAGCGTCTCCGTGTCGGCACGCGGATCGAGGACATCGAAATCGACTGCAAACGCCCGTCCCCAAAAGAGACGCCGTTTAATGAGTTTAGAAATTGGCATATGCGCGCTGCGGCCGTCGACCAGTGCTTCAAAAAGTGTGCGCTGGTTTGCGCTGACGTCATCATGCATGTGCAAGGTCATGCGCGAGGGGTCCACCTCTATCACACGCGCCGCCAGAATACGCAGATCGCGCATGACATCTTCGGTTTTGATCGCAGATAAGCGATGGCGCACAGATAAAATCAGCTCTTGCCAATTCACCCGTTCATTTCCGCCAGTTTCGTGGTCTGGTCATCCGCCGTGAGCGCGTCGATAATTTCATCTAGCTCGCCCTGCATCACCTGATCGAGCTTATAGAGCGTGAGGTTGATGCGGTGATCGCTCATACGACCTTGCGGGAAATTATACGTCCTGATCCGCTC
>JAHEGL010000171.1 GCA_024645145.1 Planktotalea sp. | reverse complement strand
GTCCCACGTGAGATGCGCGGCCGTCGCATCCAATCCTGAGGGAGTGAGCGGTAGGATCGCGGGATAATCTCCCCAATCATCGTCTACCCCGGTAATTCCCGCGTGCATGATATCAGCGACAAGGTCGTTCTTACGCACACCCGGAGCCGCGCGCTCTATCGCAGTATGGATCACCTTTTCGGAAATACGCGCAGCTTTGCGGATGAAACTGATCTCAGCGTCCGATTTCACCAAGCGCTGCCAATTCACCAAGGCCGTCGCATCTACGAGGGTCGCATCTGACATCTCTGTCGTGAGTACTGCATGGGCCTTTGCGGAGTAGTAGTAATTCTCCATCTCCACGCCAATACGCGCGCGCTCCAACCCGCGTTCTTTCAGACGCTCAGCAAGGTCTTGCATCGGGTGGATTTCAGTCGACTGAACGTAGTGATCCCCGTACCCGATTATGTGCTCATGGCTCATCCAACAGGTGCGCCGTCCACCAAGCATATCCATGTGCCGACCCCACCAGATTGGCGGACCATCTGCGGTCACAATGACCCCTTGGTGCACATAAAAAGACCAGCCATCATAACCTGTTAGCCATGCTTGGTTCGACGGGTCCGTGACGAAAACCGCATCAAGCCCTGCTTTTGCCATTGCTGCGCGGGTTTTAGCGAGGCGGGCTTCATACTCTGCAATTGCGAAGGGTGCTTTGCTTTGTGTCATCCGAGTTCCTATCCTAAAACCGACGTGACAGCGCGCAGGGTTGCGGCGACGACGATATCTGCTTCCTCACGCGTGAGGCAAAACGGCGGTGCAAACCCAATGATATCCCCTTGCGGCATCGCGCGCGCGATTACGTTGCTTTGCTCAAGCATTTTCGCCGCAATCTGCGGACCAATTTTGTCAGCGGCATCGAAGAACGTGCGTGAATCCTTGTCGCTGACAAGTTCCACCGCACAGATCATGCCCTCGCCGCGAATATCACCAACGTTCGGATGATCGCCCAGTGCTGTTTTCATTGCGTCATTAAGATACGTCCCAACGCTGCCTGCGTTTTCGACGAGGTTCAAAGTGTCTATCAACTGTAAATTTGCGACCCCAGCCGCCGCGCTAATTGGATGTGCGGAGTAGGTCCACCCGTGACCGATGGGGCCATTCTCATCGGTTCCTTGCTCTAGAACTTTCCACATCTTGTCAGAGACAATCGAGCCGGACAAAGGCGCGTAAGCAGAGGTCAGACCCTTTGCGATGGTGATAAGATCAGGGCGCATACCATAATGATCAGAGCCGAACATCGACCCAAGGCGACCGAAACCTGTGACGACTTCATCCGCGATGAGCAAAATATCGTGTTTGTCCAACACCGCTTGGATCGCGGGCCAATAGCCTGCTGGGGGTGGTACAATGCCGCCCGTCCCAAGGACTGGTTCGCCAATGAACGCCGCAATAGTTTCCGCGCCCTCATGTTCGATCTGCGATTCAAGCTCTGCAACGCAATGCGCGACAAACGCGCTTTCGCTTTGCCCCAGATCAGCGCGGCGGAAATAGTCGGGCGCGACAGTGTGGCTAACCTGCGCCAATGGCAGATCAAATTTCTTATGAAACAGCTCTAGCCCCGTCAACGACCCCGTCATCAGCCCAGAGCCATGGTAACCGCGCCAACGCGAGATGATTTTCTTTTTCTCAGGGCGACCAAGGATGTTGTTGTAATACCAGATCAATTTGATGTTGGTTTCGTTCGCATCCGAGCCGGACAGGCCGAAGTAGACTTTCGACATGTGATCCGGCGCGCGATCAAGCACCATTTTTGCAAGCGTGATGGACGCTTCTGTGCCGTGGCCAACGTATGAGTGATAATAGGCGAGCTCTTTGGCTTGATCGGCAATCGCTTCGGCAATCTCAGGGCGGCCATACCCGACGTTCACACAATAAAGGCCCGCAAAAGCATCAAGCATGCGGTTGCCATCACGGTCCTCAATGTAGCAGCCAGAGCCAGATTTGATCACACGTTGCGGCAGATTTCCGCGCGCAAATTTCGCAAGATGTGTGGAGGGGTGAAAGAAGTTTTCACGGTCCCATTGTTCAAGTTGATCGTTGTGAAGCATGGCTCAATCCTAAAAGCATATGCGGCGCGCCGCGTGTCAAAATAAGGAAGCCAAACGCACACTCAGCAGAAAGGCTCCGCCGACCTTATGCAGCAGCGCGCAATGCCTTTATTGCCAAGGTACGCTCCATTCAAAGCACGCAAAGTCTAGGCGTGGCAATAGTAAAATGAACACGCGTTGTCAGTTGACGCACTCGGGCGAATGATCCGCTCATTCAAGGTTTTAGAGCGTTACGCATTCACAGCAACAGTCCCATCAGCAATCCATCCATCCAGAATACTCAAAGCTGTGTTCGAAAACGCTTCATCATTGATGTGACAATCGATCATAGTGAGCTCTGATGGCGCTTTGATGGCCTTGCTCATTTCATCGACCATCGCTGCCAAGCCTTCAGGATCATAAGCTGGCTCACCTTCTTTATCCCATTCCTCAACGCCTTGCGTCGGCATCAAGACATGCACAGGCCCCTTCGCCCCCTCCAAACGCGCAGCGATATCGCGCACCAATGCACGTCGTTCATCTGGAGAAAGGCCTGAGGACTTGATCAGGCGATTATGTGCATGGAAGGGGCGATCTGAATATGTTTCTGGAATATCTTGCCAACCAGCAAAATCGATCAGGTCCGCGCAGCCCGGCGATACGATCTGAGGAATAGCCTGCGCACCCGCGTTGGTCAGACGATCCGTTCCTGCGTTGACCACAGAGCCAACCATCAAATTGCTCAATTCTGGCAGAGCAAAATCCATAACGGCTGCGAAATACCCTTGGCGCGCGAGCGCTTCGAACGCCATGCCGCCCATACCTGTCGCATGGAAAACAGCAACTTCAAAGCCGCGCTCCTGCAGTGGCTCTCGCAAGTATTTCATGTAACGCAAACAAGAAGAACCCAGGCTCATCATACCAATAACAGGCCTGTCTGATTTAGGTGCCTCCACCGCATTTGCAGCACCAAGAACCGCGCCTGCCGCTTGAGAGAGCGATGATTTACAGATCGAATTCAGGCCATATAGCCCGCCCGCCCAAAGGATCATCTGGATATCTGGGCTTAGGCGATCCGCAGGGATCAAAGGTGAAAAAGACACGGTCGACACAACATACTTGGGCACACCTAGCGGCAACGCTTGCGCGCAATCTAGCGCGAGATCCGTGCCCATGGTGCCACCTAGCGCAAGCATCGCATCAATTTTACCCGCTCCATAAAACTGGGCGCACAAAACGGATGCACCCCGCGCCATGATCTGCATGGCTGTATTTTCGTCACCGCTATCAATCGCCGCTTGAATAGAGGATCCGGCCGCCTCTGCGACCTGATGCTTGGAAACATCTGTGGATGTGGAAGGGTCGCCTAAAACGCTTACATCCATCGACAAAACGCAACCACCCTGCGCTACGATACGATCACAAATGTAGTGCAGCTCTTCATCTTTTGTGTCGTATGTCCCGATCACAAGTATCGTTTTTGTCATCACATTCCCTTTCGCGTCGTCGTTGCGCATTTTTTCGTTCGCTAGATCATAGAGCCATTCAAAGCTTGTATGAATTAGGCCATTCTATTGCTCAATCCGTAGGTTAAAATCACCCTTTGCGATGCTCACGTATCAACGTTCGGATATGCAAAGCGATAACCAACAAAATCAGTGCAAATAGGATCATCGCGATCGGGCGATCAATCATATCAAGCGGCGTTTTCACGCGTGGCATGGATGAGCGCAGCTTCACTTCCATAATACCGCCCAAAACCATTCCAAGGATAATCGGAACCAACGGTAGATTAAGCCGTTTCAGGATCACGCCCAACACGCCAAAGACCGACGCAATCGCGCAATCTGTCATCGAATTGCGCAGGCTATACACACCAACGAAACTTAGTAGCAGGATGACGATACCAACCAAGCGCGTCGGCACCTGAATGATGCGCGTGAGAACATTGGTTGAAAACAGCAAGAACACCAAAACAAGCACGTTTAGCACCAAAAGCGCGAGATAAAGCGCCATGACAAAGTCCATTTGGTTCTGAAAAAGCTGAGGACCCGGGATCACATTATGCACGTAAAAGACAGAAAGCATCATCGCCGTTAGCGCTTCGCCTGGTATACCCAATGCAAGCAACGGGATCATCGCCGCTGCGGGCACGGCATTGTTCGCCGCTTCAGATGCGATCAGTCCTTCGGGGGATCCTTTGCCAAACATTTCTGGCGTTTTGGACGTCTTTTGCGCGTAGGTATAGGCCATGAATTGCGCGGTGAATTCCCCAACGCCCGGCACCATACCCATCATCACACCGAACCCAGACGCAACGCTGGCAACACGTTTGTAAAGCCACAACTCTTTAAGACCCGACAAGACAGAGCCTTGCACCGACGTGGCTTGAGGCTGCTCATCAGGTTGGCTCAGCAACAAGAAGGCTTGGCTCAGGGCGAAAAGTCCAAGCACGACGACAATCAAATCAACACCGGACGCGAGCCAGCTTTGATCAAACGTAAAACGGCGTGTGTAATTGACGGGTTCAAGCCCAACCGTGTGCAACAAAATCCCGAATGCGGCCAACATGCCTGCTGCAAATGTCTGTCCGCGATGGGCAAGCACCACCAAAATGATGCCCAAAAGCGCCGCAAGAAAAATCTCGCGGGAGCCAAACATCGGTGCGATCAACGCGAGCAAGGGAGACAACGCAATCAGTGCAATAATTGAAATTATGCCACCAACGAACGATGCAGAATACGCCAGCGCGACTGCACGCCGCCCTTCGCCGCGTTGGGTCATCGGGTAGCCGTCATAGGTTGTGAGCGCATTGACAGCAGTGCCCGGTGTGTTGAGCAAAACCGCAGGCAGCGCGCCGCCATACATGGACGAGCCGTAAATTCCCAAGAGCATGGTGAGCCCAACCAATGGCGGCAAGGAAAACGTCGCGGGCAAAAGAATTGCGATTGCGACGGCAGCCCCGACCCCGGGAATGGCACCGATTACGACGCCGCCAATTGAGCCAATAAGCAGTGCAATGATAACATGCCAATCAAGCAACAGCCCTGCGCCGGAGATGAGTGCGTCCACAGGTCAGCCCCTAAATATAAGTAAGGAAGAAACTGCGCAAGGCAGTCGGAAGGTATTCATAAATTGCCGCACCCGGAATTTTCACCTGCAGAAAGCCTTTGAACACAACGACAATGACAATCGCGAGGATCAACAGAAAACCCAGTACTTTAACAGAGCGGTACCCAGCACGCAGCCCAAGCAGCACGGCAAAAACCATGGTCATGGGAAGGTATCCAAGCTTGGGCACCAAAGACACGTAGGCCATAAACCAGCCCGCGTATTCAACCGATTTCACCCAGCTCCAAACTTCGCTCCAGCGCCCCTCGAGCCGTTCTGATAGAAATGAGGACAGCAAATGGAACGCCGCGAAAAAGCTCATGGCGTAGACCGCGACAGTCGGCCAGAACGCAGGTTGGGAGAACGTTTTACCGTTTGGTTTCCATGGCGCTTGGCTATCAAGTTGACTGACCAGAAAGAGCGACAAAATCAGAAATACCCACGCAAAAACGATGTCACCTGGACGTCGGTAGCGTTTGAACAATTCTTGCAATGTCTTCACACGCGACATAGGATTTACTCTGTTTCTGGAAAGTCTTTGGGCAAAAGGTCTAAGCGCCTTTGGTAAAACCGGGCGACACAGTCGCCCGGTTTTAAATGTGCGATACTTACTCAGAAAGCATCTTATCGATACCCGCGAGCGTCTCAATGTCGGTCGCAATTAAAGATGTAACCGCCGCAGCGTCCTGCCAATAGACCAATGCGCCTGTCTCCGCGGCAAGCTTTTGCGCGCGCTCTGACATCACTGTCTTTTGTGCGACCGCAATGATCTTTTCGCGCACATCCGCAGGCGTATCTTTGTGAACAAACAGACCATTCCAAAGCGCAACATCTAAAGACGGGGCAAGCTCTGCAACCGTTGGCGTATCAGGGGTCAGTGAAATGCGTTCCGCCCCGATGGAGGCAAGGACTTTAACATCATCTAGGCAGGGAAGGATCAGCTGAAGCGTTGTGTTGATCACATCCACATCGCCAGAGGCAAGCGTGTTGCAATCAAGCGCATCGAAAGCTGCGTCAGATGCAAACGAAAAGCCCATTTCCTTAGCAAGACCCATCGTCACCTGTGTTGGAACCA
>JAHEGL010000169.1 GCA_024645145.1 Planktotalea sp. | reverse complement strand
TTGCTGAGATTGCCGGCCAATGGGGGAAGTATTTCAACTTTGGATCTTACGAGCAATTTCGGTATCCCAAATATGATATCTGTAAAGGACCTTATGAAGGTGAAGACGGGCGACCGCGTAAATTCGATCTGATCATTGCGGATCAGGTGTGGGAACATCTTGATCGTCCCTACGCCGCGACGAAAAACGTACGCAAGATGATGAAACGTGGCTCCTATTTCTACATTGCGACCCCGTTCTACATTCCTTTTCATGCAGCCCCTCAGGACAACTCGCGCTGGTCTGCACGCGGCTTGAAAAACTTGCTTATCGAAAGTGGATTTGATGAAGCGGGCATTCGCACCGCTCAATGGGGCAATCGCGCAGCTGCGCTGCGAAACCTAGAAGAGGTCTGGCCTCCGGAACATGCACCAGATACTGACGATCTGACAAACGACCCCGAATTTCCAATTACGGCATGGGCACTTGCTCAAAAAATCTAATTCTCATTCTAAGGACGTCGCCCAAAGTAGGGGTGAGGACGTTACGCATTGGTTGGTTGGTCTTCTTGTCTGGGGCGCTGGCTTGGGTGCTGCTGCGCAATTTGGCAAGATTGCAGTCACGATCGATGTTTTTCGAGAAATCTATCCAGTCGGTGAAGTTGCCTTAGGTTTTTTGATTTCGTGCGTTGGCTTTGTCGGATTGGTTTTTGGCGTGGTCGGCGGGATTTTAAGCCCCAGACTGGGCATTAAGCGAATGTTCATTTTAGGCGTATTTTCTGCTGCGGTTTTGTCAGCTTTGCAGTCGTTCTCGATGCCATTCTTTCTTTTGATCATTCTGCGTGTATTTGAAGGTGCCAGTCATCTTTTCATCGTCGTTGCTGGCCCAATTCTTATGGCGCGGCACAGCTCTTTGCGCGCGCGCTCCGGTATTATGACGCTTTGGAGTTCCTTTTTCGGGCTATCCTACATGATTGTCGCATTAATCGCGCCGTGGATCATTGCGCGGGCAGGGCTGCAAGGCTTGTTGCTATCGCATGCGTTTTACATGCTGATCATTGGTCTATGCCTTTCGAAATCGTTGAAAAGTGGGGCTGCGCACTCAAAGAACAAAGATGCGCATGACTCTTTTGATTTTGCCAACCTCCTAAAACTGCATGTAAAAATCTATCGATCCCCATGGCTAAGCGCGGCTGCATTGGGGTTTGTTTTCTACACGAGTCTTTATATCGCACTTTTGACCTATCTCCCCGAATTTGTTGTACCAGAATGGCGAACGGGCTTATCCGCGAGCTTACCCTTCGCGTCCATTGTCGTGTCGCTCACCTTTGGCGTTGTGTTGCTTGGTTTTGTGAGTGCGGTTCGGGCTGTTATGATTGGCTATATATTGATTGCTATTAGTTCGATCCCGCTTTTGTTGGTCGTGGGTAATGATCCTTTGTTCGTTGCGTTTAGCATAATTTTGATTGGATCGACGGGGATCGTACCAGGTGCGTCTTTCGCGGCTTTGGCGGAACTCAATCAAAACGATCAAAACAGGGCCTATGCGACAGGTGCCATAGCGCAACTGGGAAATGTTGGAACAAGCTGCGGGCGACCACTATTGGCGGCAATCATCGCAGTTTCTGGCATTTTAGGGACGGTCAGATTTATCATTTTGTTCTGTTTCTTCGGGTTTTCGGTGCATCTTTTGCTTGCGCGTCGTCGCTCCAAAGTTCTCGCTTCAATAGATTAAACTTTCGTATATTCCTGATTTGTTCTACCTGTCTTTCTTACATCAGGGCTGGTCGAATCTGCGGCTTTGCCTATGTGTAAGTGCAAAGGCATAGGGACGCGAAATGGCTGAGTTGAAAAATATCGAGGTACGCGGTGCGCGGGAACACAATCTGAAGTCGATTGATGTCGATATTCCGCGCGATCAACTCGTTGTAATTACAGGTCTTTCGGGCTCTGGAAAGTCATCGCTTGCCTTTGATACCATCTATGCCGAAGGGCAGCGGCGCTATGTAGAATCGCTAAGCGCATATGCGCGCCAATTCCTCGATATGATGCAAAAGCCTGACGTGGATCACATCAGCGGCCTTAGTCCGGCGATTTCAATCGAACAAAAGACGACGTCTAAAAACCCACGCTCGACCGTGGGTACAGTGACCGAAATTTATGACTACATGCGACTTTTGTTTGCACGGGTTGGAACGCCGTTCTCGCCTACGACCGGTTTGCCGATTGAAGCGCAGCAAGTGCAAGACATGGTCGACCGGATTATGGCCATGGACGAGGGGACCCGCGGATATCTTTTGGCACCAATTATCCGTGACCGAAAAGGCGAATATCGCAAAGAATTCATGGAGTTGCGCAAGCAAGGATACCAACGTGTCAAAGTAGATGGGGCGTTTTACGAGCTTGATGAACCGCCAACTTTGGATAAGAAATTCCGTCATGATATTGATGTGGTGGTTGATCGGATCGTCATCCGCGAAGGCTTGGAAACCCGCCTTGCTGACAGTCTGAGAACTGCGTTGGATCTTGCGGACGGCATTGCCATTCTGGAGACCGCGCCAGCAGAGGGAGAGGCAGAGCGTTTCACGTTTTCTGAAAAGTTTGCTTGCCCTGTTAGTGGTTTCACCATTCCTGAGATCGAACCTCGTTTGTTTAGTTTCAACGCTCCCTTTGGCGCATGTCCTGAATGCGATGGTCTTGGAAAAGAGTTATTTTTTGATGAACGTTTGGTTGTTCCAGACGCGGCGCTGAAAATTTCTGATGGTGCTTTGGCTCCGTGGCGCAAAGGAAAATCGCCCTATTTTCTGCAAACCATTGAAGCAATTGCAAAACATTACAAATTTAACCAGAGCACAAAGTGGAAAGATCTGCCTGAGAAAATTCAGAAAGTCTTTCTTTATGGCTCTGGCGAAGAGGAAATCCCGTTTCGTTATGATGAGGGCGGTCGTGTCTATCAAGTGACGCGCGTGTTCGAGGGTGTCATTCCAAATATGGAGCGACGTTACCGCGAGACGGATAGCAACTGGATTCGCGAAGAATTCGAGCGTTATCAAAACAATAGACCATGCGGCACATGCGAAGGTTATCGCCTTCGCGAGGAAGCATTAGCCGTCAAAATTGCAGGGCTTCACGTGGGTCATGTGGTGCAAATGTCGATCCGCGAAGCCTATGAATGGTGTACGACCGTGCCTGCGGCACTGTCTGTTCAACGCAATGAGATTGCCAAAGCGATTTTGAAAGAAATTCAGGAGCGTTTAGGTTTTCTTAATAACGTCGGTCTAGAATACCTTACATTATCGCGCGCTAGTGGAACACTGAGTGGGGGAGAAAGCCAACGGATCAGATTGGCGAGCCAAATTGGATCTGGCTTGCAAGGGGTGCTTTACGTGCTGGATGAGCCGTCCATTGGCTTGCATCAGCGCGACAATGATCGCTTGTTGTTGACGCTAAAGAACCTGCGAGATCAGGGGAATACAGTCATTGTTGTTGAACATGACGAAGAAGCCATTCGTGAAGCCGACTACGTGTTTGATATCGGCCCTGGTGCTGGGGTGCATGGCGGACAGGTCGTTTCTAAAGGTACGCCTGCCCAGATTGTCGCGGACGAAAATTCTGTTACCGGACAGTATTTGAGCGGAAAGCGAGAGATTGCTGTTCCGATTGAGCGCCGTAAGGGGAACAAAAAGCAGATTAAAGTTGTGAATGCGACTGGAAACAATCTTCAAAATATCAGCGCTGATTTCCCGCTTGGCAAATTTGTCTGTGTTACAGGCGTTTCGGGTGGCGGTAAGTCGACGTTGACGATTGAGACGTTGTTCAAGACAGCATCGATGCGTTTGAACGGTGCGCGGCAAACACCAGCACCTTGCGAAACTATTAAAGGGCTTGAGCATCTTGATAAGGTCATTGATATCGACCAACGCGCAATTGGGCGCACACCGCGTTCAAACCCCGCGACTTACACTGGTGCCTTCACGCCAATTCGTGATTGGTTCGCTGGCCTGCCTGAAGCAAAAACGCGCGGTTACAAGCCCGGTCGTTTCAGTTTCAACGTAAAAGGCGGCCGCTGTGAAGCGTGCCAAGGGGATGGTGTCATCAAGATCGAGATGCACTTTTTACCGGATGTTTATGTGGAGTGTGAGACCTGCAAAGGCGCGCGATATAATCGTGAAACGCTTGAAATCCGGTTCAAAGGCAAAAGCATTGCAGATGTCTTGAATATGACCGTTGAAGATGCTCAAGATTTCTTCAAAGCCGTGCCAAGCATTCGCGAAAAAATGGATGCGCTCATGCGTGTCGGTCTGGGCTATATCAAGGTAGGACAACAAGCGACGACGCTTTCTGGAGGTGAGGCGCAGCGCGTGAAGCTGTCGAAAGAGCTCAGCAAACGTTCCACAGGGCGCACACTGTATATTCTGGATGAACCAACAACCGGTTTGCATTTTGAAGATGTGCGTAAGCTCTTGGAAGTGTTACATGAACTTGTTGAAGCAGGTAACACTGTCATCGTGATTGAGCACAATCTAGATGTCATCAAGACCGCTGATTGGATTATCGACATTGGCCCTGAAGGGGGTGATGGCGGTGGCGAAGTTGTTGCAACAGGGACGCCTGAAGCAGTTGCCGAAGTGGAAGGCAGCTACACCGGCTACTACTTAAAGCCGATGCTGGAAGTTGCCGCAAAGCGCGCCGCAGCGAAATAAGATCAGAGCGGTCTGATCTTCAGTTGAGTGATCCGATTACCTGAACGTGAGGCGACTTCAAACCGGAAGCCATGAAAGCTAAAGACTTGCCCGGTCGTCGGGATCATTTGAGCTTCGTGGATGACTAGTCCAGCGACTGTGTTCGCCTCATCATCCGGCAAGCCCCAATCAACGGCGCGGTTTAGGTCGCGGATCGTCATCGCGCCATCAATCTGGTAGTGACCATCTTGATCAGGCACGAGCGCTGCATCTTCTTCAAGGTCGAACTCGTCTGTTATCTCACCAACGATTTCTTCAAGAATATCTTCCAGCGTGATCAAGCCTTGAAGCGTTCCATATTCATCAACCACCAGCGCAAAATGCGTGCGACGGCGCAAAAAGTTGCGCATTTGATCGTCGAGGGTGGTCGTTTCAGGTACAAAATAGGGAGGCATCGCAACTTCGCGGATGTCGAATTTGGTTAGACCAGCAACCGAACCCGTATCTGCATCAATCAAGCGATGCATTGAACGCAGCAAATCTTTGGCGTGAATTGTGCCAACAATATTTTCAGGTTCACCGTCATAGACAGGCAGACGTGTGTGCCTGCTTTCTAGACACTGGCGTAAAATTGCTGCTGGATCTTTCGCAGCGTCAATCATTTCAATCCCTGAACGATGAAGCATTACCTCTTCTACGGTTCGCTCGCTTAGATCAAGCGCGCCCAAAATACGATCGCGATCTTCCTTTTCAACAATACCTTCGGAGTGACCAAGGTTCAGCGCGCCTTCGATTTCTTCTTTAACGGCAAGAATATGGCTGTCAGGATCCGTCTGGATTCCGAATATCCGCAACACGCCGCGTACAAAAAAGCGAACCGCCGAGACGATAGGTGAGAAAACTTTTACGACCAATTGAATAACTGGAGATACAAGCGCGGCTGCGCGTTCTGCGTTAGTAATCGCGTATGTTTTTGGCAAGACTTCTGCAAAGACCAAGACCAGCAGTGTCATGACCAAGGTCGCCAGCGCGACGCCGCTTTCGCCAAATGCGCGCGTGAAGAGGGCTGTAGCCAACGACGTAGCAAGAATGTTGACCAAATTGTTGCCCAACAAAACAGAGCCAATCAGGCGTTCATTGTCTTCCGTGATGTCCAATGCGCGCTGTGCACCGCGCGACCCTTTGTCTGCCTGCGCGCGCAACTTGCCGCGTGACGCAGCCGTAAGTGCGGTTTCAGAGCCTGAGAAGAAGCCAGAGAGGACCAACAACAGCAGGATTGATCCAGCTGTGATCCAAAATGCGCTATCAAGAACAGGTGAAATGGGGTCCATTGGGCTTGTCTTTCTTTGTGTACTTCATCTTATGGGGGCGGGCGGTCGGCACTTCAAGGGAACGGGACATGCGCATAGACGATTTCGGCGAATTGAGCGGTGAAATTACGATTTTTGGTGGTCCTTATTCTAATATTCAAGCGCTCGACGCGCTTTTGAACACCGCGCGTGGCACGTTGATCTGTACGGGCGATCTGGTGGCCTACTGCGGCGCGCCCAAGGCTGTGATCGAGCGAATAAGAACCAGTGATGTGTCCGTGCTTGCAGGGAACTGCGAAAAGCA
>JAHEGL010000166.1 GCA_024645145.1 Planktotalea sp. | reverse complement strand
GCCCAAAGGGTCGTAACGTCCTTCTGGACAAGTCCTTCGGCGCACCGCGCATCACCAAAGACGGTGTATCTGTTGCTAAAGAGATCGAGCTTGAAGACAAGTTCGAGAACATGGGCGCACAGATGGTTAAAGAAGTTGCATCGCGCACAAACGACGAAGCGGGCGACGGCACAACAACTGCAACAGTTCTGGCACAAGCGATCGTTCGCGAAGGTCTTAAGTCCGTTGCAGCTGGCATGAACCCAATGGATCTCAAGCGCGGCATCGACCTCGCGACATCCAAAGTTGTTGAAGCGATCCAAGCGGCAGCGCGTCCAGTGTCCGACTCCGATGAAGTTGCTCAGGTTGGTACGATCTCCGCAAACGGCGAAGCTGAAATCGGTCGTCAGATCGCAGACGCGATGCAGAAAGTCGGCAACGAAGGCGTTATCACTGTTGAAGAGAACAAAGGCCTCGAGACAGAGACAGACGTTGTTGAAGGCATGCAGTTCGACCGCGGTTACCTGTCACCCTACTTCGTGACAAACCCGGACAAGATGACAGCAGAGCTCGAAGACTGCATGATTTTGCTGCACGAGAAGAAGCTTTCTTCTTTGCAGGCGATGGTTCCGCTCTTGGAATCTGTGATCCAGTCCCAGAAGCCGCTTTTGATCATTGCTGAGGACGTTGAAGGAGAAGCGCTTGCAACTCTCGTTGTGAACAAACTGCGCGGCGGTCTGAAAATCGCAGCTGTCAAAGCACCTGGTTTCGGCGATCGCCGCAAAGCCATGCTTCAGGACATCGCGATCCTTACAGGCGGTCAGGTTATCTCCGAAGATCTCGGCATGAAGCTCGAGAACGTGACAATGGACATGCTTGGCACAGCCAAGAAAATCCAGATCACGAAAGACGAGACAACAATCGTTGACGGCAATGGCGAGAAGGCAGAGATCGAAGCACGTGTTGCTCAGATCCGTGGCCAGATCGACGAAACAGCGTCTGACTACGACCGTGAAAAGCTGCAAGAGCGTGTTGCGAAACTCGCTGGCGGCGTTGCTGTTATCCGTGTCGGCGGCATGACAGAAATCGAAGTCAAAGAGCGTAAAGACCGCGTTGACGATGCACTGAACGCGACCCGCGCCGCGGTTCAAGAAGGTGTTGTCGTCGGTGGTGGTGTTGCTCTGGTTCAGGGTGCGAAAGCACTTGCTGGCCTCGAGGGTGCAAACAACGACCAGACTGTTGGTATCAACATCGTTCGCAAAGCAATCGAAGCGCCACTGCGCCAGATCGCTGAGAACGCTGGTGTTGACGGTGCAGTTGTTGCGGGCAAAATCCGTGAGAGCGATGACCTTACATTCGGCTTCAACGCACAAACAGAAGAATATGGCGACATGTTCAAGTTTGGCGTGATTGACCCTGCAAAAGTTGTGCGCACAGCGCTTCAGGACGCGGCATCTGTCGGTTCCTTGCTGATCACAACCGAAGCAATGGTTGCGGACAAGCCTGAAAAGGGTGGCGCTGCTGGCGGCGGCATGCCTGACATGGGCGGAATGGGCGGAATGGGCGGCATGATGTAAGCACATTCAACTTTGTTGAATTGCTAAATCAGCTTACTTACCGGAACTAGATTTGGGGTCGCCTTCGGGCGGCCCCTTTTCGTTTGTATCTAGCGATTTGTACTTGCATGGTACGCAAATGACTTCTCGCGGCACCAAGGTTATTGAAAGCTACAATCGCCACGCATCGCATTGGCAGCAATTGCGTTCGAAGTCTTTGTTCGAAAAACCTTGGCTCGATAGATTTTTGGGCGTCCTGCCACAAGGACCGACGATCCTTGATTTTGGGTGCGGGAATGGGGATCCGATCGCCCGTTATTTTGTGCAGCAAGGTGCGTCAGTGACAGGCGTGGACGGTGCTTGCGCGTTTATTGAGACTGCGAAAAACGCCATTCCAGCTGCGAACTGGCTTGAACTGGATATGCGGGATCTTGATTTGGCACAAAAATTTGACGGAGTTATCGCTTGGAACAGCTCTTTTCATTTGAGCCCAGATGAGCAGCGCGATATGTTCAAAGTGTTTCAAAGTCATACACTTCTGGGCGCTGCGTTGATGTTTACGAGCGGGACTGAATTTGGCGAAGTCACCGGCGAGTTCGCGGGCGGGCCAATTTACTATGCTAGTTTGGACAATGAAGAGTACCGTGCGCTGCTCGTTGAGCATGGGTTTACGCTGATCGCTCATCAGGAAAAAGATCCAAGCTGTGGGGATCATACAATTTGGTTGGCCCGTCGCACAGGTTAGACACAAGGGCCACTTTGCCGTGACCCTTGTTTCATTTCATTTTAGCCTTGCTCAACCAAATGATTGCCAAAGGGGTTGTCGATCACCATGAGCCATTCCCCATTGTTTTGACGGCGCAGCACCACAGTGGAAAATCCGTTTTCCTCGATTGGATGCCCATCCGGAGTTTGGCCACGCATCGTCCAAGTTGACGAATGAAGCGCAATATCATCCGCTTGAATAATCTCATGGCTATGAACAGTGATTTGAGGGTTGATCGCCATGAAGCCTGCAAATGCTTCGCGCAAAGCTGGGTTACCCTGCGCAGTCATGCCCGGCTGGCCTACCAAAACGCCATTTTCCTCAAAGGTTGCAATAATCGCATCCATGTCACCCGCGCCTACGGCTGAGTTGTTTGCTTCTATAACTGTGTTGATCTGTGCGTTTTGACAAGGATTTTCTGTTTGGGTTTGCTAAATTCCGCCGCTTGCCGTATCGGAAACTTAGCCATCAAAAGAGCAGAGCATGTCGACAGATTTTCGAACGCACAATCAAAAAGATGCCCGCGAATGGGTGCCAGTTTTAGCAAAGTATCGTGAACCCAATGCGCTCCGCAGCAGTTTTGAGTTGGGTGTGAGCGTTATACCTTTCATAGGGCTTTGGGCGATGGCGCTTTGGATTGCCAATTTCAGCTATATTGCTGCTTTTGCTGTCGCGCTTTTGAATGGTGCGTTCCTGTTGCGGATGTTTTGCATTCAGCATGATTGTGGACATGGGTCCTTCTTTGGCAATCGCACGCTAAGCGACTGGGTCGGGCGTGTTTTAGGTGTGTTTACTTTCACGCCTTACGACGTTTGGCGCCGCACGCATTCGATCCATCACAGCCATGCGGGTGATCTTGATCATCGTGGGATCGGTGATGTGATGACACTGACGGTTGAAGAATATAACGCACGCTCGAAAATGGGGCGTCTTAAGTATCGCCTGTATCGTCACCCTTTGGTGATGTTTGGCCTTGGCCCAAGCTATCTGTTCATGCTGCAAAACCGTTTACCTTTGGGCCTTATGAACCAAGGGTGGAAATACTGGATTTCTGCAATGGGTACGAATGCAGCGATGGCCTTTATCGGGTTTTTGATCGTGTTCTTTGGCGGCTGGCAAGCACTGGTATTTGTCACGTTCCCGACAGTTTTGCTTGCGGCATCCGTTGGCGTTTGGCTGTTTTACGTGCAGCACCAGTTCGAAGAAACCCATTGGAAAACCAATGAGGACTGGCAGCTTCATGAAGCCGCTTTAGAGGGCAGTTCACACTATGATTTGCCGGTTGTGTTGCGCTGGTTCACAGCCAATATCGGCATTCATCACGTGCATCATCTTTATAGCCGTATCCCATTTTATCGCCTGACAGATGTGCTGCGCGACAATGATGAACTGGTGCATCGTGGTCGTATGACATTACGCGAAAGCTTCCGTTGTGCGCGCCTCGATCTTTGGGATAGCGCGCAAAACAAGCTGGTGTCCTTCAAAGAAGCACGTAATTGACATTCTGGTCTGGCTCTCACGCTATGATCATTAAGGGGTCCGCGAACACCCCGTGAGGCTAAGGCCTGAGTTTCGCGTCCAAATTCACCCCCAAAGTACGGGAGGACGCGACATGACCGCTCCAAATACTATCACAGCTGCGCAGCTCGCGCGACTTATCGGGACGCCTGAGGCACCTGTGTTGATCGACATCTGCATTGATGATGATTTCAATGAAGATCCTCGGTTGATCCCAACCGCTATTCGCCATCCCTTCAAACAGATTGAAACGCTTGTGCCCGACCTGCAGCGTCGCAAGGTTGTTGTGATCTGCCAAAAGGGCAAAAAGCTCTCCCAAGGCGCGATGGCGCTTTTGCGCGCGCATGGGATTGATGCTGAAGTGCTGGAAGGTGGCATTTTCGGGTGGCGCGATTTCGGTGGTCCGCTCGTGCCTGCTTCTGTTTTGCCGGCGCGTGGTGTGCTTTGGGTCACCCGACATCGCCCAAAGATTGATCGCATTGCTTGTCCTTGGCTCATTCGTCGTTTCATCGACCCCGATGCGCGTTTCTTGTTCGTTGCACCATCTGAGGTTCTCGCGGTGGTAGATAAGTTTGATGCGATCCCATTTGATGTAGAGGGCGCAGAACTCAGCCATAGCGAAGGAGTGTGCAGCTTTGATGCGATTCTGGAGAAGTTTCAGCTAACAATGCCAGCTCTGAATGCGATGGCCAAGATAATCCGCGCCGCAGATGGAACGCCTGACGCGCACGCCCCAGAAGCTGCGGGTTTGCTCGCGTTGTCCCTAGGCCTGTCGCGGATGTATCGCGATGATTTGGAGCAGTTGGATGCTGCGATGCCGTTCTATGACGCGCTTTATCGTTGGGCATGCGATGCGCAGGGCGAAACCCATGACTTGGCTGCGCATGGAGGGAAATCATGACTTCTCTTAAGGATCTCTTCATCACCTTTGGAAAAATCGGCTGCCTGTCTTTTGGTGGACCCGCTGCGCAAATTGCCTTGATGCACAAAGAGTTGGTTGAGGGGCGCAAATGGTTGAACGAGCAGGAATTCCTGTCTGGCCTTTACTTTTGTATGCTCTTGCCCGGGCCAGAAGCGATGCAACTCGCGACATATTCCGGTTGGCGTTTGCGCGGCACGCTCGGCGGGTTAATCGCAGGGCTTTTGTTCGTTGTGCCGGGGGCCTTAGTCATACTTGCGCTGGCCGCCATTTACGTCAGCTACGGCGATGTACCCTTTGTGCAAACGTTATTCTTAGGCGTGAAAGCAGCGGTGCTCGCAATTGTGTTAGAGGCGCTTATCAAAGTCGCGAAACGCGCGTTTAAGGTGCCGCTGCATTGGGCGCTAGCCTTAGCAAGTTTTGTGGCGATCTTTGTCTTTGCGCTGCCGTTCCCTGCTGTCATTGGTGTCGCAGCTTTGATTGGCTACCTGACCACACCAAAGGCCGAACATGTCCCAACACCAAGCGTGCCTGCGCTACAAACTATTACGACTATCGCGCTTTGGCTCGCAATTTGGTGGCTGCCCGTCCTCGTGCTCGGCTTTGTTATCGGCCAAGACTTTTTGTTCCAGCTCGCGCTTTTTTTCTCGAAGCTCGCAACGGTCACATTCGGCGGAGCTTACGCCGTGCTTGCCTTTATGGGGCAAGAGGTTGTGCAAAACCTTGGTTGGATTAGCGCGGCAGACATGATCGACGGATTGGGCTTGGCGGAAACGACGCCGGGTCCTTTGATCCTTGTGACAGAGTTTGTAGGGTTTCTTGCAGGTTATAATGCAGGAGGTGCAGGCTTGGCAGTGCTCGCGGCGCTGGTCACCTTATGGGTGACCTTCGTGCCGTGCTTCTTGTGGATCTTCGCAGGCGCGCCCTACATCACGTGGATGTCGGCGCAACCGCGTCTAAATGGAGCGCTATCAGCGATCACGGCGGCTGTCGTAGGTGTGATTGCAAACCTCTCGATATGGTTCGCGATGAATGTCATATTCACGAAGGTAGAGCGTGTTCAATTCGGCTGGGCACCTGATCTGGCAAGCCTCGATTGGGTGGCTTTGGGTCTTAGTTTTATCGCTGCGATCTTATTATTGCGCCTGCACTTAGGGCTGCTGAAAGTCTTGTTTATCTCGGCCCTATTGGCCGTCGGGATGTCACTTATATGAAACTTTTCGGGTTGGTCGCGCTGACTATGACGGCCTTTGCGTTTAACTCGATCCTTACGCGCCTCGCGCTCTCACCCGGGGGTACGGGGCCTTCTAGCTTTGCTGCTGTTCGGCTTATGTCTGGGGCAGCAATGCTTGCTCTGTTAGTGACCTTGCGTGCGCAAGAATGGCCTAAAATTACGACGCATGCGTTTTGGAGCGCGGTTATGCTGACGCTTTATGCGATAGCGTTTTCATATGCTTACATCACCTTGCCGACAGGAGCGGGAGCGCTGATCCTGTTTGGCAGTGTGCAAGTCATAGCCTTTTCAATCACAATGATAGGG
>JAHEGL010000155.1 GCA_024645145.1 Planktotalea sp. | reverse complement strand
CGCGGAAACGCTCTGCGCGATTGTTGGTTCGGTTGACTTTGAACTGAGATGTGAATATCGGTTGGGAACGTGCATCTCCAACAGAATACAGAAGGCGGTTTAGACGAGGCACGAATTGCAGCGATCCAAGCTTTGGCGAACGTTCCGTTGGTTATTCATGGCGGCTCTGGCGTACCTGTAGAGCAGCGCGCGCGGCTTGCGAAAAATACCCATATTTGTAAATACAACATCGGAACCGAGCTGCGAATGGTGTTTGGTGCGGCGCTGCGCAATGCGGTGAACGCTGATCCCTCGCGTTTTGATCGGGTCAGCATTTTGAAAGAAACTCATGATCCAATGGTCACTGCTACGCGTCGTGTGTTGAGTGCCTTAAAGGCTTGAACCTGTTTGTTGATGTATTGGGGGTGGGGCTGGCAAGATCATCTGGCCGATCACTGGTCAGCCACGTTCAAGCCACGTTTGTAAAATCCTTGCTTTAGCATCTAAATTTGCCCACGCTACGCAAACATGAACGGCGGCATTCATGCGCGCCTTTCAGTCGGAGGCTGCCATATGATGAACCATTCCCACACGCTCAAAGCCGTTGCGATCTGTGCAGCAATGACATTTGCCAATGCGCCACTTGCCTTCGCACAATCAAATGACGACGCGGACGGCTTAGAACCTGTGTCATTTGCTGGAACGGTCGTGGCGGGAGACATCACAGGAATTTCGTACGAAACAAGCGGCTGTATCGTCGCTGTGTCAGGAATTGCGCGCCGCACTGGAAACGCACAGGCGGGACAAGTGCTTGTTGAGCTGGATTCGCAAGCCGCTGAATTGGCTTATGAAACTGCCATGGCGCGCGTCGCAGATTTGGAAGCAGCAGTCTCAGAGCGTCAACTGGCAATTGATGCCGCTGAGGCCAGTGTGAACAGGCGCACGCAAGAGCAGGCTTTGGTCGCTAAAGAGTTTGCGCGCACGGAACAGATATTTCGGCGTGGTTTGGTAAATGAGGCAACGATGGAAGGTGTCGAGAGCCGGATGATGAACACAAACTTTGCGACAGATCAGGCGCGCGAAGCTCTTGCCAGTGCCATTTTAGCAAAATCACGCGCAGAAATTGCATTCAGAATTGGCAGTTTAGAGCTGCGTGCTCAAACTGATGCGCTGGAAGATCTAACAGTACGTGCACCTTTTGACGGCGTGCTGCTCGATTTTGAACCAAATGTTGGAGATTGTGTCACTGCCCGAACATCTGCCACGCAAATCTACACGCCCTCTCAAAAGTCAGTTGAGATGTTTGTGCGTGTGAACCAGCTTGTAGGGGAAGGGTCTTCTGGCGTGTCTATCGGCGCACCTGTGAAGATTAAACGTTTCAATGGCAGCGCCTGCAATGGTGCGATTAATTGGATTGGCACGCAGGCCGATGTTGAGAATCAGTTCATTAAATCGTCGATTGAAGTCGACGAAACATGCGCACAAGATTTGTTTTTGAACGAAGCCGTCGAAGTGCAAACGATGGTGGATGCATCCTAACAGAGCTGAATAGGCCACTCTAAAACATCAAAGCCTTAGCAATTTCTTGCTAAGGCTTTGTACTTATTGGCTCCGGCGGTAGGGATCGAACCTACGACAAATTGATTAACAGTCAACTGCTCTACCGCTGAGCTACGCCGGAACACCTTGCGTGTATTAGCAATGCGCGTTTGCGGCGTCCAGAGGGATTTACGCGCAAAACACGTTTTTCTTTGAATTAAATTGCAAGGAGCGTAAACAGAGCTGCCTCATTTGGAATGCCATCTCGTGCGATCATTTTTTTACTTTCAAGATCAATGAGATGTGCGAATACATTTCGCGTAGCAGCTGGGATCAAGGCCGCTGGTGTGTCTGTGTAGATCGCTTGCGCAAGGGTCAGGGCCATTCTTGGGCCCTGTGAGAGATGCTCTAGGATTTGTGCTTCGCGCGACTGACGGTGCGCGATGAGCCAATCAATCCGCTCCATTGGGTCGGTGATCGGTGCACCGTGGCCCGCGTGCATTATTTGTGGGCGTAAATCACGGATTTTGAAGCAAGACGCCATAAAATCAGTGAGATCACCATCAGGCGGAGAGACGAGCGAACTGGCCCAACCCATGACAAGATCACCGCAAAACAATGTCTTACCCCATTCAAAGCACATATGATTGCCCATATGGCCGGGGGTGTGCCACGCCTTGAGCGTTTGATCGCCTGCTTTGAAAATTTCACCGTCTTCTAGCAATCTGTCTGGGGTGAATTCAGGATCGATTCCTTCGCCACCGCTGCTCATGCCCGCGTTTAAACAAGCCAGCATCGCATTGCTGCGACCCGCGGAGCTCGGGCCAAAGGCGAGGATGGGCGCACCTGTCGCCTTGGACAGGGTTTTGGCCAAAGGCGAATGATCCACATGCGAATGTGTCACGACGATATGGGTGATCTTTTGATCATTGCATGCCTTCAGTATCGCGTTCAAATGCGCTTGGCTTTCTGGGCCAGGGTCAATCACGGCGATGTCTTGCGCGCCGAGCAAATAGGTGTTCGTACCACGATATGTCATCGGTGAGGGATTTGGCGCGATCACACGACGCAAGTTGAGCGCGAGTGTTTCCGCGATGCCGATCGGCGGATTAAAGTCTGCTAGGTCCATCGCCTCTTTCCTCTCGAACGCGCTTATGCGTAGGTTATGACATGTCTTTCGCTTGGCTCAAACGCTATATGCCGCGTTCTTTGTATGGTCGCGCAGCGCTTATTCTGGTTCTGCCGGTTGTGACTTTGCAACTGGTTGTTTCCGTCGTGTTTATTCAACGTCACTTTGAAGGCGTGACTGAGCAAATGAGCCGAAGCGTGGCGCTGGAATTGCGTTATTTGTTGAATGAAATGCAAGGGGCACCCACACAAGCCAGTGCATTGGGAGATGTGCGTAACCTTTCAAGCAGTTTACTTTTTGACGTTGCATTTGTGAGCGAAGCGCAAGTGCCCGAGCAAAACTTGCGGCGTTGGTATGATTTTTCCGGAATCGTCGTTGTACGCACGTTGAGTGAAAATTTGAGGGAAGTGCGGCGCGTTGAAATGCCGGATGATCACCGGATAACGGCCTATACCGATACGCCGTTAGGTATTTTGCGTATCGGGTTTGACCGCCCTCGGGTGTCAGCGACGAATCCTCACCAACTACTTGTAAATATGCTATTTTTCGGTGTTCTGATGACCGTTATTGCCTATTTTTATCTGCGCAATCAGTTGCGTCCAATCACCCGTCTTGGCCGTGTCGCTGAAGCGTTTGGACGCGGGCAGATTTTGCCATATAGTGCGTCTGGGGCTGTGGAAGTACGCGCTGCCGGCAATGCGTTTCTGTCGATGCGCGCAAGGATCGAGCGACAAATAGAGCAGCGCACAATGATGCTGTCAGGGGTTAGTCATGATCTGCGCACCCCTTTGACTCGGTTGAAGTTGGGCTTGTCGATGTTGGATGATGCGGACCGCGAACCACTTGAGCGCGACGTAGAAGATATGCGCCTGCTTCTGGATGAATTCCTGAGTTTTGCCAGCGGTAACGCGGAAGGCGATCAGACGCTATGCGATCCATTGGCGATAATGCGCAGTGTTGCACAGGATTCAGTGCGCATGGGAACTGACGCACAAATGGTGATCGAAGATGAAGGTCCCGCCGTGATGCTGAATCCGGTCTCGATCCGGCGCGCTTTGGACAATTTGGTAGGCAATGCGGTGCGCTATGGGGATAAAACAGAGCTATCGGTGCTACGCACTGAAAAGACAGTAGTTTTTAGGGTGGAAGATGACGGGCCCGGCCTCGAAGAGAGCCAATATGGGTCAGCCGTGAAGCCTTTTGTACGTCTTGATCCGGCACGCAATCAAGATAAAGGAACAGGTGTTGGGCTTGGGCTTGCCATTACAAATGACATTGCGCGCGCGCATGGCGGCAGCTTGCGGTTTTCTAAAAGTGAAAAGCTTGGGGGCTTATGTGCTGAAATAGTGATTGGTGCATAAAAAAAGCCCCACCGGTTGAACGGGCGGGGCTTAGAATGTCGTTTGAGTGCGCTTAGCGGTTTTCGATGTCCGTATAGTCGCGCTGGGTCTCACCAAGATAGAGCTGGCGAGGACGTCCGATTTTGTTCTGTGGATCAGCAATCATTTCTTTCCACTGGCTGACCCAACCCACTGTGCGGGAAACCGCAAAGATGGGCGTGAACATGGACGTTGGGAAACCCATCGCCTCAAGGATAATGCCGGAATAGAAGTCGACATTCGGAAAGAGTTTCTTGTCTGCAAAATACGGATCAGCAAGCGCAGCTTTCTCAAGCTCCTTAGCAACTTGAAGCGTCGGGTTGTTGTCTACGCCGAGCAGCTCAAGCACTTCATCTGCAGATTGTTTCATCACTGTCGCGCGTGGATCGAAGTTTTTGTAAACACGGTGACCAAAGCCCATGAGACGGAAATCATCATCCTTGTCTTTTGCGCGCGCGATGTATGCAGGAATACGATCTACCGTGCCAATTTCGCGCAGCATTTCGAGGCAAGCTTGGTTCGCGCCACCATGTGCAGGCCCCCAAAGGCAAGCAATGCCAGCAGCAATACACGCAAACGGGTTCGCACCGGAAGAAGACGCAAGTCGCACGGTCGAGGTTGACGCGTTTTGTTCATGATCCGCGTGGAGTGTGAAAATACGGTCCATTGCGCGGGCGAGGATCGGGTTCACTTCATAGTCTTCTGCAGGTACGGCAAAGCACATGCGCAAGAAATTGGACGCGTAGTCAAGATCATTGCGCGGATAAACGAACGGTTGACCAACTGAATACTTGTAAGCCCAAGCTGCAATCGTTGGCATTTTGGCGATCAAGCGGTGCGATGCGATTTCACGCTGGCGTTCGTCGTTTACGTCCGTGCTGTCATGATAGAAGGCTGACATCGCACCAACGACGCCGGTCATAATCGCCATCGGGTGTGCATCGCGGCGGAAACCACGGAAGAAGTTTACCATCTGTTCGTGCAGCATCGTGTGGTGTGTGATGGTTTGTTCGAAGTGCTCAAGCTCTGTCGCTTTTGGCAACTCACCATAGAGCAAAAGGTAACAAACCTCTAGAAAATGGGAGTTTTCTGCAAGCTGGCCAATAGGGTAACCACGGTGCAAAAGTTCGCCTTTGCCGCCGTCAATGAATGTGATGGTGCTGTCGCAGCTCGCGGTCGACGTAAAGCCGGGATCATAAGTGAACACACCTGCTTGCGCATAAAGCTTGCGGATGTCGAGGACATCAGGGCCGGCAGTTGGCGAATAGATCGGCAATTCAACCGAAGTGTCATCGAAGCTCAGCGTAGCGCTGCGTTTGGCGGTATCAGACATATATATCCCTTTTCAAATCTGCCCGAAGCGCGGATCGCTTTCGGTTCCGTGTAACTGCTGGGTCTTACCGAAGTCTTACCCTGTGTGGTTCGCCGCATCAGAAATACGAGCAAGGGACTCTTCTTTGCCCAAAACCAGCAACATATCGAATACGCTTGGTGTCACAGCACGACCAGAAAGTGCTGCGCGAAGAGGCCCTGCCATTTTTCCAAACTTGGTGCCGTTTGCTTCGGCGAAGTCTGAAATAACGGCCTCTATAGCGTCCCGTGACCAGCTAGCATTTTGCAAATGCGGCGTCAACGCGTTCAGTATACCACGGGATACTGAATCTAGCGCCTTGCTGGCTTTTTCGTCCGGAACGATTGGTCTATCGGTTAAGACAAATTCAGCCTTTTCAAGTAGTTCGGGGAAATTTTTGGCTCTTTCTTTCAAACAATCCATAGCTGCTAACAAAAGCATTATCTTTGGATCTGTAAGGGGTTCATCCGCGCGCACACTTAGAAATTCGAGTATTTCTTGCTGCAAAGCAGCATTGTCCGCACTCGCGATATGTTGACCACACAAGTGTTCGAGCTTTTTGGTATCGAAGCGGGCAGGGGATTTGCCGACTCCACTTAGATCAAACCATGCTTTCGCCTGCTCGTCAGAAAAGAATTCATCGTCACCGTGGCTCCAGCCCAAACGCGCGAGATAGTTGCGCATGCCTGCGGCTGGGTAGCCCATCAATTGGTATTCTTGCGCGCCCAAAGCACCGTGCCGCTTTGAAAGCTTTTTACCGTCGGGGCCATGAATAAGTGGGATATGCGCAAAAACAGGTACGTCCCAGCCCATGGCTTCATACACCATCATTTGGCGCGCTGCATTGCTGAGGTGATCATCACCGCGAATAACATGGGTGACGCCCATATCGTGATCATCAACCACCACTGCAAGCATATACACAGGGGTGCCATCAG
>JAHEGL010000152.1 GCA_024645145.1 Planktotalea sp. | reverse complement strand
GTTGTTGAGCGTGGCACAGCTGCGAAGACTGTTAGCCTTGGCGTTCCAACGGCTGGTAAAACCGGTACAACAAATGATGCCAAGGACGTTTGGTTCGTCGGCTTCACAAACCGGATCGTTGCAGGCTGCTACATCGGCCATGATACGCCGCGAAGCCTGGGGCAGGGCGCATCTGGTGGCGGTATGTGTGGACCTGTCTTTAACCAGTTCATGAAGAAAGCAACGCAGAAATACGGCGCGAGCAAGTTCCGTGTTCCCGAAGGATGTCAGTTCATCAATATCGACCGTTTTTCAGGGGCGCGTTTGTCTGATGGCGCTTCTGGCGACAATGTTGTGAACGAGTGTTTCCGCGAGAGCGAAGAGCCAATCTTCGGCGTCTCATTCGATGGCGGTTTTGCGATGGGAAGCAACCTGTCGCTTATCCGTCCTGATGGCCAAGTCGCGCGTCAGGTCACAACGTCGACAGGCAACAAAGCTGTCGTCGGTCCAAGGGCGACGGTTGGAACTTTGAGCTCGGGTGGGCTTTACTAAGCACCACTCCCCTTGTGAGTGGAACACCGCTGGTTTATCACGTTTTTGTAAGACACAAAGACGGGATGCCCCATGCGCGCAGACGCTCAGAACACGGTTGAAGAGATTGAAAAGTCTTTAGAATTGCTCAAGCAGCGGCTCGATTGGGAGACGGCTGAATTTCGTCTTGAGGAATTTAATGCACGTGTCGAAGATCCTGATCTTTGGAATGATGCAGTCGCCGCACAAAAATTGATGCGTGAGCGGCAAACGCTTGTGGATGCAATGGGTGTTTATACCTCTATCAAGCAAGAATTGTCTGACAACATCGAACTGATTGAGCTCGGTGAGATGGAAGAAGATGAGGAGGTCGTTTCAGAGGCTGAAGACGCGCTTAAAGCTCTTGCGACGAAAGCGGCTGAAAAAGAACTGGAAGCGTTGCTGGATGGTGAAGCTGACAGCAACGACACCTTTCTTGAGATCAATTCAGGAGCAGGCGGCACAGAGAGCTGCGATTGGGCGTCAATGCTTGCGCGGATGTATGTGCGTTGGGCCGAAAAACGTGGTTACAAAGTCGAGTTGCAGTCCGAAAGTGCTGGTGAAGAAGCAGGGATTAAATCTGCAGCTTACAAAATTTCAGGCCACAATGCGTATGGCTGGTTGAAATCAGAAAGCGGCGTGCATCGTTTGGTGCGCATTTCGCCCTTTGACAGCGCAGCAAAACGGCACACGTCGTTCACGTCGGTCAAAGTGTATCCGGTCGTGGATGACAACATTGAGATCGAAGTGAACCCATCTGACATTCGTATCGACACTTATCGCTCTTCAGGGGCGGGTGGTCAGCACGTGAATACGACCGACTCGGCGGTGCGTATCACCCACGCGCCGACCGGTATTGTCGTGACATCGTCAGAAAAGTCACAACACCAAAACCGCGATATCGCGATGAAAGCGTTGAAATCACGTCTTTATCAAATCGAATTGGATAAGCGCTCAGCCCTTGTAAACGAAGCGCATGAAAACGCGGGTGATGCAGGGTGGGGCAATCAAATTCGATCCTATGTTTTACAGCCTTATCAGATGGTTAAAGACCTGCGTACCAATCATGAAACCTCAGACACGAAGGGTGTATTAGACGGTGATCTTGATGGGTTTATGGGGGCAACCTTGGCGATGAACGTATCGGGCAAGAGCCGTGCGGAGGCGCAAGGCGAAGACTAAAGTCGCTTGGGAGGGCGCAAAATGAGCAATATTTTGGATCAAAGCGCCGCCGATCTTGCTGACAAGATTAAAACGAAAGAGCTAAGCAGCGTTGAAGTGATGCAGGCGACTTTGGACCGCATCGATCAGGTAAACGGGAGGGTCAATGCGATTGTCTCACAGCGCGCGCATGAGGCCTGTTTGGCAGATGCGAAATCTGCGGGTGAGACTGAAAACAAAGGTCCGCTTCACGGCCTCCCAGTGGCAATCAAAGATCTCGCCAACGCTGAAGGCTTGCACACCTCAATGGGGTCCCCGATTTTCAACGGCAATATTGCGCAAAGCGATGACTTGTTCGTTGCGCGCATGAAGGCTGCGGGCGCGATCGTTATTGGCAAGACCAACACGCCAGAATTCGGGCTTGGGTCACATACCTATAATCCTGTGCATGGAACGTCCGTTAACCCATTTGACCCCAGTAAATCCGCTGGCGGCTCTTCGGGGGGGGCAGCAGCCGCGCTGGTTACTGGGATGGTCGCGCTTGCGGATGGCTCTGACATGATGGGCAGCCTGCGCAATCCTGCTGCTTGGAATAACATTTACGGGCTAAGACCGACCTATGGCCTTGTCCCGCTGGATATGCCTGGCGATATGTTTTTGCATCAACTGGCTGTTGCGGGTCCGATGGGGCGCAGCCCGCGCGATGTTGCGATGCTCTTGGATGTGCAAGCGGGCTTTGATGCGCGCCATCCACATAGTTTTGAGCAGCCTTTAGCAAGCCCTCAATTAAGTGGCGATCTCAAAGGGATGCGCTTTGGCTGGCTTGGTGATTGGGGGGGCGCTTATGCGATGGATGCGGGCGTGCTGCAAACCTGCGAAGACGCTCTGTATCACTTTGAAGCGCTTGGTGCAAATGTCGAACACATTGCGCCGCCTTTCGCTGCGGAGCAGATTTGGGAATCATGGGTAAAGTTGCGCGCATGGGCAAATGCAGGCGGTAAACTTGGGTTATACGAGAACCCAAAGACGCGCGCGTTGCTCAAAGACGATGCGATTTGGGAAATCGAAACCGGCATAGCGCTAAGCGCGATCGAGGTTCACAAAATGAGCCACATTCGTACGCAATGGTTCACTAAGCTTAATGAGTTGTTCGCGCAATTTGATGCTTTGATCCTACCGTCTGCACAGGTCTGGCCCTTTCCTAAAGACTGGACAAGCCCAAGCGAAATTGCAGGGCGTGGCATGGATACATATCACCGTTGGATGGAAGTTGTCGTGCCCGCGAGCCTTGTTGGCATTCCGGCGCTTAATGTTCCTGCGGGCTTTAGCGAGAGCGGTTTGCCGATGGGGATGCAACTTCTTGGACCTCGACATAGTGATGCGAAATTGTTGAAAATTGGCGCGCGTTGGCATGACGCTTGTGATTTCAAACTGCGCAAACCGAATTTAGATGTGCTCAACTCTTAAGCGAAACACTGAGGACTTAAATAACACGAAGGAAAGCACATGCCGCTTTCGCCCATAGAAGGGGTTCCAAACTTTCGGCCCGTTCAAATGTCTGACTTTAAGAATGCCATGTCAAAAGGCTGGCAGGACTTTAGGCAGCACCCGAAATACGGGCTTATCTTCGCGGGGTTTTATGTACTGGTGGGGCTGTTGATGGCGTGGATCACTGCTAAATCCCACACCACATATTGGCTTGTCCTTGCGGCCATCGGTTTTCCATTGCTAGGTCCCTTTGCCGCCGCAGGTCTTTATGAAGTGAGCCGTCGACGCGAGCGTGGGATGACAATAGCGCAGCCGGGCATCTTTGGTGTCGTGTTCCAGCAGAGCAAGCGCCAGTTGCTATCGCTGTGTTCCACCATCGTATTTATATTTTGTTCTGGTTTTTTATTGGTCACATGATTTTTGCCCTATTTTTGGGGCTTTCAAAAATGACTAATGTTCATAGCAGCTTGGAAACATGGCTTTCTCCCGAAGGGGTGATGATGGTGGTTGTGGGCAGTGCTGTCGGTGCACTCATTTGCCTGTTGTTGTTCATGATAACAGTCTTCGCGCTCCCACTCATGTTAGAACGTGAAGTGGATTTTGTGACTGCGATGATCACAAGCTTTCAACAGGTGCAGGCGAACTTCTTGCTGATGTTTGGCTGGGCCGTCTTCATCTCGGTGCTGCTTTTTGTGTCAATGATCCCAATATTTCTAGGAATTCTGATCACGCTACCGCTGCTTGGACACGCGAGTTGGCATCTCTATAGCGCGATCCGAGTTATGCCGGATACTGACTAACGTTCGCGCCCCATTGCTTTGAGTTTAGCATGCAGTGCTGGAGCATCGGCGTGCCCAAGTTCTAGTGCAAAGATGTAGGCATGGGTCAGGTAGAACCCTGATGCGTCTTCATCGTTGCTCATCTGCGCGGCGTCTTGATACAGGCGCACAAGGGCAGGGCGGTCATCGAGCTCGTGAGCGGCTAGAAGCTGCGCATCAAGCGTACTCATTCAGCTGCATGGGATTGTGCGCGGTGGTTTTCGATTTTGCCCGCGACCCAAGCGTGAAAACAATGTGTCGGACTATCCATCACGGCTGAAAAGCGTCCACCATCAAAATCTTGCGCATGACGGCCCTTTTGCATGCCCTCGACAACGAAAATATCTTCCTCAAAGACAAGCTTCCATTGTTCTGTGTTTGCCGCGCGCATTGCATCGTCGGTTTCTGGTGTCGCGTAATAAAGGTGGATGTTTTCAGTCGTCTGACCATGCGCATCTGGGATGAGAACGATGGCAAATGCATGATCGCGGTGCACGCCAAGCAGGACGTTTGGATAGACGCTGATATATTCAGCCGCTTCATTCCATTTTGCGCCTACGCCTTCAAAATCCTCAAACACTTGTCCTTCAGCCCCTTTGAGTTGGCGATAGACTAGTGTTCCTTGGCCCGAAAACAGGTCGGGCTCTTCGATGTGATAGTGATCCTCAAGGCGCGAATAGCTGTTCAAGCCGGGATGGACCCAAGGCAGATGGTAGCTCTCGCAATAGTTTTCGACTGCGAGCTTCCAATTGCAGTTTACTTTCAACTGAAACTTGCTGTCAGCGCCGCCATGAAACAGCGGTTTGTCAAACTCAGCCCATCGTTTGATGAGCTCTGCGTTTTCTTCTTCAAAGGGCAGGGCCTTGCCATCGATGTTGATCCAGATGACATCACGCCAAACATGGCTGCGTACTTCGATCAGGCCGAGCAAATTTCGGTCGATGCTTTCATGGGTATTTTGCCCGGGTCCGCCCACATGCGGTGTGCTGACAAGCCGTCCATCGGTGCCGTAACACCAGCTGTGATAGGGGCACCGGATCGCGCCTTCGATCTTGCGGGGTTCCTCAACCAGCATCATGCCGCGATGACGGCAAATGTTCTGGAAGACACGCACAGTTTCGTTTTTGTCGCGCACGATCAAAAGGGGCATGCCAAGGAACGTGATTGGAACGGCGTCACCCGCCGCAGGCACGTCCGCGGTGACACCAAGTCCGGCCCATGATGAAAAGAGCACCGCATGCTTTTCTTCCTCAAAGACTGCCGGATCAACGTAATGGGGATTAGGAAGACCTTGAGCTTCGCTCACATGGCGACGGACGGCGGATAGGTCTGTGATATGAGCGCTCATGTGTGATCCTCCCTGAAGCTTGAGCGTGAGGATACTAGCGCGCGCGCTTTTTCACATGTTCAAGAGCGACTTCAACTTTTCTCACTGCGACCGGCTGGTTTTATGAGAACGGCTCATCTGCGCGCAACAAACGCTGGTGGTAGCTTGGTAGATCGTCAAACTCGCAGAACCCAACGCCGCGCGCGGTCGCAAAAATCTGTTTCGTCGACGTGCCTAGGTATGCATAAACGATCCGTGTGACGCGCGTGTTGTTTATTGCTTCATTCACAGTGCGGGTCGAATAGCCTTGCCATAAGTTGCGATCGAAAGAAGCGACGGGGCTGATGACATTAAAGGTAAATGTCATTGCGTTGCGTCGTGACAGCATGGCGACGATTCCGTCTTCAATTTTTTGAAGGCGACCTTTGAATTGACGCACTTCTGGGGCCATCGACAAACCTTGCGCTTTAAGAGATTGCGGGGCCTCGGATCCTTTCAAAAACGTCCAACCGTCTTTTCGGTAAATGTATAAAAGAGAGGTGATGAAACGCTCAGGGAACAAAAAACTTTGGCGCGACAGTCGATAAAAGCCGCTAGGCAGTTCCATTTCGCTCATGCGCGTTTTGTCCAAAGCGCTGAACTCACTGATTTTTGGTTGGGTTAATATATCGCGCGATTGCGATTTAATACACTCGAGAGGATCCGTGAGAATGCGGGCGTCTGTATTGAAGAACCGACAGATCTTCGCAAGCGTATCCGGACGTGGGTAACTCTCGCCATTCAAGTAACGATTGAATTGCGCACGGTTAATATTGAGCTGCCTGCAGACTTCTGAAACCGAAGGATGGTCCGCGCATAACAACCTGAGATTTTTGCCGAATTGTGCTCGGATAGCGACCGACTGCACTGAATTTTCCATACTTGCCAATTGGTCGTCGACCTTTCGTCTGACCAAGTGCGCAGCACGCCAAATGG
>JAHEGL010000148.1 GCA_024645145.1 Planktotalea sp. | reverse complement strand
CGGCGCAACAGTTGGTATTGGTGCAGGTCAAATGAACCGTCTCGATAGCGCGTTGATCGCTGCGAAAAAGGCGGAACGCATGGCAGAAGTTCTTGGACTTGAGACGCCACTTAGCGTTGGATCAGCTGTCGCGTCGGATGCGTTCTTCCCATTTGCGGACGGCTTGATGGAAGCGGCAGCTGCTGGTGCCTCTTGCGTTATACAACCTGGAGGGTCTATGCGCGATGATGAAGTGATTGCAGCCGCGGATGAGGCTGGTTTGGCGATGGTGTTTACAGGTATGCGCCATTTCCGCCATTAAGAAACGTTAAGGGAGGACGCAAATGCGTCTGGTATTTTGGGCAGGCTTTTGGGTGTTTCTCGCGGATCAAGCGAGCAAATACCTCGTGGTTCATTGGATGTACCTGCGCGAAGTCGGTAGCATTGATGTGTTACCGCCTTTGTTGAACCTGCGCATGGCGTGGAATTATGGTATCAACTTTGGTCTGTTTTCCGGCGATAGTGATCAAACGCGTTGGATCTTGATCCCAATCGCGATTTTGATCATCGCGTTTGTACTCTATTGGCTGCGAAAAGAAGAATTTGGCAAGATCGGTTTGATCAGCGCTGGCATTCTAATTGGCGGTGCGCTGGGCAACATCATCGATCGAATTCTCTACGGTGCCGTTGCGGATTTTCTTAATATGAGCTGCTGTGGTTTTAGCAACCCGTTCTCCTTTAACGTTGCTGACATAGCAATTTTTGCGGGGGCTTTGGGAATGGTGATTTTTGCTGGCGATAGCAAAGAAGACCTAAAACCAGAAGCATAAGCGAGCTTTTGCAGTGATATGAAAAGCCTAGGTGACGTGGCTTTAACAATAGGTTAAAACCATGGCGAACGGAGCGGAGTGAACCATGCGACCGGCGAGCAGTTTGATCTTGATTTTGGCCCTCGGGCTTACAGCATGCGGCGAAGTAAAGCTGCGCGATTTGTCTGATCCGGCAGCGGGTCCAGAGGAATTTGACATTATTCCAAACAAACCGCTCGAGACCCCAGATAACTTTACAACTTTGCCAACACCGACCCCGGGGCAAGCCAATCTAAGTGACGCAACTCCAAAGAAAGACGCGGTACTCGCGTTAGGCGGGCGTCCTTCATTGCTTGATGCGCAAGGGGTTGCGCGCAATGATGCGGCTTTAGTTGCAAGCGCGTCGCGCTATGGCGTCACGCCAAACATCCGCGAGAAGACTGCCGGTGAAGACGCCAAGTTACGTAAGCAACGTGGGCGTTTCTCAAACATTCGCCTGTTCAGAACAGACCGATACGGCAGCGTCTACAAGCGCGAGAAGCTTGACGCGCGTGACGCGCTTATAAAGGCGCGTCGCACAGGCCGCATTACGCCGACAGTCCCCCCTGCAAACTAAATCGCTCTCACGAAGCTGTCAGCGCGCTTGAAACGCGACTGCGCGAACGTAGGTAGTAAGCAGACACCCTATTTATCCTGCGTAAGGAGTACGTGATGCGTTTTGGACTTCGTGTGGTTGCGCCTGTTTTGGCGTTTTTGGCAGTGCCTATCAGCGCGCTTGCAGACATTACGCGCTTTGACGAGCAGGTGAGCACCTTCGACTTGGACAACGGGATGGAAGTGGTGGTGATAGAAGATCATCGCGCGCCCGTCGTGGTTCATATGATGTGGTATCGTGCGGGGTCTGCGGATGAAAAGCCCGGCGTTTCCGGCGTGGCGCATTTCTTGGAACACCTTTTGTTCAAGGCAACAGACAACATGGAGGCGGGGGAGTTTTCCAAAACCGTCGCAGCTAATGGTGGATCGGACAATGCGTTCACGTCTTATGACTATACTGCATATTTTCAGCGCGTCGCCTCTGACCGGTTAGAGCTGATGATGCAGATGGAAGCAGATCGCATGGTTAACCTGCGTCTGACGGAAGCGGATATTCTGACGGAGCGCGAAGTTATTATTGAAGAGCGCAATCAGCGCACCGAAAACAACCCAAATGCGCTCTTTGGTGAGCAAGCAAGTGCTGCGCTTTATATGAACCACCGCTACGGCGTGCCTATAATTGGTTGGCGTCATGAGATGGAAACGCTCGAACTGCCCGATACGCTTGAATACTATGAGCAATTTTATGCGCCCAACAATGCAATCTTGATCGTCGCCGGCGACGTGACGCCTGAAGAAGTTAAAGAACTGGCCGAGCGCCATTATGGCCCGTTGGAAGCAAACCCTGATCTTGAACCACGCGCCCGCCCGCAAGAACCGCTTCACAATGTTGAGCGACGTTTGGTTTTCGAAGACCCACGTGTGTCGCAGCCCTATGTGCGCCGCTCTTACCTCGCGCCAGAGCGGAATAGCGACGATCAGAAAACGGCCGCTGCCCTGATGCTTGGTGCAGATTTGCTGGGCGATGGGCAGACGTCTTTCATGACGCAAAAATTGCAATTTGAGGACAAAACAGCCGTATTCGCCAGCGCTTATTATCGTGGCACATCGCTGGATGACACCACCTTCACGACAATCGTTGTCCCCATGCCCGGCGTGACCTTGGCTGAAGCAGAGGCGCAAATGGACGCGGTCATCGAAAAATTTATGGAAACACCGATTGATCAGGCGCATCTGGCGCGGATCAAAAGTCAAATGCGCGCGAGCCGAATATACGCAAAAGACAATGTGCAAGGATTGGCAAATAGCTATGGGCGCGCTTTGACCTCAGGGCTCACCATTGCGGATATTCTGGCTTGGCCCGACGTCGTTGAAAGTATCACAGAAGAAGATATCAAAACGGCAATGCGCGCGGTGTTGGGTAAAAAATCATCAGTCACAGGATGGTTAACATCCGGTTTGGAGGCAACACAATGAAGCGTTTTTTCCTGAGTGTTCTAACGGTTGTAACGCTGGTGGCCGCGCCTTTGCGCGCCGATGTTGATATCCAAGAAATAACATCGCCAATGGGCTTCAAAGCGTGGTTAGTCGAGGATCTTACCCATCCGTTCATGGCACTGCGGATTGGTTTCAAAGGGGGCGCATCGCTTGACCGTCCTGACAAGCGTGGTTCTGTTTCGTTGATGACGGCTTTGCTAGAAGAAGGGACCGGCGATCTCGATGCGCGTGCATTCGCGCGTGAGGTGGATGAGCTCGCCGCATCGTTTAGCTTTGACGCGTCTGGCGACTCTGTCAGTATTTCTGCACGCATGTTGAGCGAAAACAGCGACGCGGCGATTGCCCTTTTAAAAGGCGCGTTGACAGCACCTTCGTTCGAGCAATCGGCGATAGATCGTGTGCGGGCGCAGGTCGTGTCTATCATCGGGTCTGATCTGAAAGACCCTGATGCGATTGCGCGTGCGGCCTTTAATAAGTCAGCATTCGGTGATCATCCTTATGGAAGCTCAAACGAAGGAACGCTTGACTCTGTTGGTGCTTTGACGCGTGAAGACATTGTGAACGCGCACCGCGATACAATGGCGCAGGATCGGGTGTTTATTAGTGCTGTTGGTGACATCACTGCTTATGAGTTGGGCGCATTGATCGACGATCTTCTGGCTGACTTGCCCGAAACAGGGGCTGCAATACCAGAGCGTGTAGAGGTTGCCTTGGAGCCGGGTGTGACGGTTGTTGAATACGACACACCCCAGTCGGTTGCCCTGTTTGGACACCGCGGCATCGAGCGTGACGATCCTGATTTCTTTGCGGCCTTCATCGCAAGCACTATCCTTGGCGGCGGTGGATTTGAAAGCCGTTTGATGGATGAAGTGCGCGACAAGCGCGGCCTGACCTATGGCGTCTATGCCTTCTTGTCCCCAAGAGATCATGCAGAAATGGTGCAGGGCCAAGTGGCGTCTGCGAATGATCGGATTGCTGCAGCGATTGAGGTGATCAAGGACGAGTGGGCGCGCCTGGCGAATGAAGGTGTGACGCAAGAAGAACTTGATGCCACGAAAACTTACCTGACAGGTGCGTATCCTTTGCGCTTTGATGGCAACGCCCCAATCGCGCGTATTTTGATGTGGATGCAGATGGGCGATCTGCCGATTGATTACATCAACACGCGCAATGATAAGGTGAACGAAGTCACGCTCGAGCATATCAATCGTGTAATAAAAGAGGTGTATTTGCCCGATGAGCTGCACTTCACAGTCGTTGGTAAACCTGACGGCCTTTGAGAGATTGAGCGCCCTTGATCAAAGGGCGCTCGCGTTTGTTTAAGGGTTGGCGCAAAATGCGATGACTGCATTTGCGATCAACGCGTGATCCGTGATGCGCTCGACCGCGCCGTCTTCGCAGATTTCACCATCTCCTGCGATTTCGTCCTCAAGGATTTCAACAGCCCTTTCGGTGCACAGGCCCAAGAAGTCGAAATGGCTGAGGCTTGCAGGCTCGATATAGCGCGTGGTTTCCTCGGGAAGCGCGCTGACCAGTGCGCGGCTTTCACGGTTTAGATCAAGTGATCCCATAGACGGCTTTGGCGCACCAATGACCAGAAGTGGTGTCTTCACCTCTGCGAGGGTGTCAAACGCGAAGGTCTGTGTGCCACCTAGATCAAACACAGCAATCGCTTGGATCAGCGGCACATTCTGCTTTGACCTTTGCACCGTCATACCGCCCATCCGCGAGCCACATGGCCGTCCAACCACCAAGAGAATGACCGCCCATAAAGATGCGCTCTGCGTCGATAAGTGGTGAGAAATCTTTGTCCTCTAAGAGAGACGTGATCACGCGAGAGACGTCGCGTGGCCGCTCCCAAAGCTGGCGGGCATCATCAGAGTCGCGCAGCCAAGTCGATGTGCCGGGATGGTTAAGGGATGCTACAATGTATCCTTCTGACACCAACGCCTGAGCGAGCCAATTTTGGTTGCGCGCGTTGCCATACATTCCATGCGAGAGCACGACTAAAGGGTGCTTGCCCGCCAGAGGCGTCGCATTCTTCGCGGCATCCACGCCGATCCAAACACCATTCGATTGGATACGTTCTACGCGTGCATCATCCTGTGCGGGATACCAGAGCAGCCCTTCGATAGGGCGTTCTTTTTGTGCGTCAGTCACATTGAATGTTTGCCACCCCATGACTTTTTCGTCCTCATAGGCTTGCGCCGCTGCGATACACAGGCCGAGGAAGAGAATGTGTAAAAGTCTTTTCATGTCGAACTCCGATATGTTTGCGTGATACCATTGGAGTTGCTCAAAACATCGCGATCTCGCAATCGTATCAGGGCGCAAAACCTGTCCTGAAACCTGATCTAGGACAGCGAAAACGTGAAAGAGGACATATGCAGGACGGTGCTTTGCTGGTTTTACCGTTCCCTATCCTGACTGCTTTGCTGGGCGCGGCAATCGCGGTGCTGATCTTGCGTCTTGATTTGGGAAGCAAAAGCGCGACGGTTTTGTTTGCGCTTTTGTTTGCGCTACTCAGCTTTAGTTCACTGCTCGTTGGTCTACGCTTTGGCTATGGACTAGAGCAAGTGATCTTGGTCCAACGCACATTACCGATGCTTGTGGGGCCATTTCTATACCTTGGTTTTGCAGCATTTGTGGTTCCGAAAGAACGGTTTGCGCGCGCGATTTTGTTGAACCTCGGCGTCGCGTTTGCGGTAATTGCTGTGGTCCTTTTGTCGCTCAGACCGATCTATGCGCTCGATTGGGTTATGACTTTCAGCTACGTTTGTTACTTGATCGCGCTTTGGCGTTTATGGCGAAAAGGACCTGACTACTTGATCCATGCCTATTTCGGCGTAGCGCAGAAAGTGTCCAATTGGATGCTGCGCGGCATGGTCTTGCTGCTGACGATATTACTGATTGATACAGTGATTGCGCTAGATTTTATGCTGAATGAGGGGCGCAATGCGAAAACGTTGATCTCGCTCGCTTCGATCCCGTTTATCATTGGGCTGCTTGGCTTTATCTTTGTCCTGCCATCGTTGATGTCTGCGCCGCGTGCGAAAACTACGGCGTTGTTCGAAGGGGAGCGCGATGAGAATGTTAAGTTGGAGCAAGCGGCACGCGCACTGCTGAATGAAACTCAGCTCTACTTGGAGCCAGACCTGTCAGTTCAGCGTTTGTCGCGGCGCTTGCATGTGACAGTGCGCGCCTTGTCGGTGGCGATCAATCGCACACAAGATATGAACGTTTCGCAATATGTGAACCAGTTTCGCATGGAACATGCAGCCGATCTTTTGCGCGGTACAGATGAGAGCGTAGCAAAGGTAATGGAGCAGTCAGGTTTTCTGACGCGGTCCAATTTTTATCGAGAATTTCAACGGGTCTACGGGTGCTCGCCAGCGGCGTATCGCACACAAAAATAAGGGCGGCTTCGTTGCCGCCCATATCT
>JAHEGL010000135.1 GCA_024645145.1 Planktotalea sp. | reverse complement strand
GAATCTCGAAAACTGGCGCGGCGAGTTCAAAGCCTTCAAAGCGAAAGCCGGGAGAGAACGTGCATCCCACAAGAGTGAAGTCGCCTGTGCTGCGGGCTTTTTGCCATTGATCCACAGGCACTATGAGTTGCGGCACGCCTTTTGTCAGATCAGGCGTGAGCAGATGGTCACGCGCGGGACCTTCGTCTGTTTCGCTGAGTGATAGGATGAGGGCTGCACCAGCGTAGTAGTGCCAAATCTCTGTTGCGTCCACTTTGTGACAGTGGTTGCTCTCGCCCGCTTTGAACAGAAAATAGAAGCATGTGCCGTGCGCGCGTGGTTGCGCGTCATCTATATGGGTTTAGCGATACCAGCCGCCCTCAGGATGCGGCTGGAGATCGAGATGGGCGATGATTTGATCGGCGGTCATGACTTCAAAATCGAACGACCCGCATAGCGCGCAGTTTCGCCAAGCGTTTCTTCGATGCGGATCAACTGGTTGTATTTTGCCAATCTGTCAGAGCGCGCGAGCGAGCCTGTTTTGATCTGGCCGCAGTTTGTCGCCACAGCGAGGTCTGCGATGGTTGCGTCTTCCGTCTCACCGGAGCGGTGGCTCATCACGTTGGTAAAACGTGCGCGGTGCGCCATATCGACCGCTTGAAGAGTTTCTGATAAGGTGCCGATTTGGTTGACTTTTACCAACATTGAGTTTGCGCTTTTGCGCTCTATTCCCATCGCAAGGCGCTCTGGGTTTGTGACGAACAAATCATCCCCAACCAACTGAATGCGATCACCTAAAAGCTCTGTGAGCGCGGCCCAACCATCCCAGTCATCCTCGTCCATACCATCCTCGATCGAAATGATCGGATAGTCGTTGACCAAGGCTTCTAGATACTTGGCATTCTCTTCACTACTCAGAGATTTTCCTTCGCCTGTAAAGACATACTCGCCGTCTTTAAAGTATTCGGTTGCAGCGCAATCAAGCGCGAGGAAG
Organism: Planktotalea sp.; assembly: GCA_024645145.1. Taxonomy (GTDB): domain Bacteria; phylum Pseudomonadota; class Alphaproteobacteria; order Rhodobacterales; family Rhodobacteraceae; genus Planktotalea. Next base: position 5,393 of record JAHEGL010000135.1, on the reverse strand, counting down.
ATATCTTCGCCCGGAGTGTACCCTGCTTTTTTGATCGCGTTCATGATGAAATCAAGTGCTTCGCGGGTGGACCCAATGTTAGGCGCAAAGCCGCCCTCATCACCGATACCCGTAGACAGACCTGCTGCGGTAAGCTCTTTTTTCAAAGTGTGGAAGATTTCAGAGCCCATGCGTACCGCTTCTCGGATGTTGGCCGCAGAGACAGGCATGATCATGAATTCTTGAATATCAATAGGGTTATCAGCATGTTCGCCGCCATTGATGATGTTCATCATTGGCACGGGCAGTGTACGCGCCGAGGTGCCGCCCACATACCGGAACAGTGGTTGCGTGAAGAAATCAGCAGCAGCTTTGGCAACGGCCAAGGAGACGCCAAGGATTGCGTTCGCACCAAGACGCGCTTTGTTTGGCGTGCCATCAAGCTCGATCATCATCGCGTCGATCATTTCTTGCGCTGTGGCGTCCATGCCTATGAGCTCTTCTGCGATCTCACCGTTTACGGCTGCGACAGCTTCGAGCACACCTTTGCCCATGTAGCGCGCCTTGTCACCATCGCGCTTTTCCACCGCCTCGTGAGCACCCGTTGAGGCGCCGGACGGCACGGCGGCACGACCCATTGTGCCATCCTCAAGGATAACATCCACTTCGACCGTCGGATTGCCGCGGCTGTCGAGGATTTCGCGGGCGTGGATGTCGATGATGGCGCTCATGGCGGATGTGTCCTTATGGCTTTGTTTGCGATTTAGAGCCTGATTACACTGCACTTGCCGTGGGGGGAACCCTGTTAGCGCACTAATTGTTACCGCTAACAGAAAGTTTTCGTTCGCGCCACATGACGAACAGGCCAGACCCGATCACTATGAATGCGCCAAGCAGCGTCAGCGTATCGGGTTGTTCCGCAAAAAGTAGGGCTGCAATGATGAGCGCAAAGACGAGACGGGTATAGCGAAAAGGGGTGACAAAAGACACATCGCCAAGGCGCATCGCGGCGGTGATTGCGTAATACCCAACCGCATTGACCAGTGACGCACACAGCACGATCCCTAGAGCAGACGGGCTTGGCATGGCGTGTGGACCCGTGAAGGGAAGCATCAAAATACCCGCCGGGATCAGAGCCGCGGTTCCCCAAGTGGCCATTTGCAATGTGCCGATGCGCGCGGGCATGATGCGGGTCAGTAAATCCCGTGTGGAGAGACCGATCGCGCCCAAAAGTGCGAGACATGCGCCAAAAGAGATGCCACTTGCATCAGGGCGCAGCATCAAAATCACACCAAAGAAGCCTGCAATAAGGGCTATCCATCGGCGGGGGCCCACTTTTTCCTTTAGAATTAGAGCCGCGCCGAGTGTCACGAACAAAGGGACTGCTTGTATAATTGAAATAACCAACGACAAAGGCGCGAGGGCAAGCGCGCTGACCAAACACATTGCAGTAAATGCTTCGACGTAATTGCGCAGCATGACAATCTTATCAAAGAACCCGCGCGAAAAGACGCTTTGCCCGGTACGTTGTGCAAGCGTAGCGAAGATGATCATCCCTGGCACAGACATCAGGATCAAAACCTGAGCGATGGACATGGCACCCGCAGAAAGCTTTAAGAATGCGTCGCCCAAAGCAAAGCCAAACATGGACAGAACCATCAAAAGAGCCGCGCGGGTATTTCCCACCGATTATTGCGCTTTTGGCTTTATTGGAACGCCGTAGAGTTCGAGTTTGTGCCCTTTAAGCGTGTATCCAAGGCGCGCGGCAATACGCTCTTGCAGCTCTTCGATCTCTGGATCGACGAATTCGATGACTTCGCCCGAGTTCATATCGATCAAGTGATCATGGTGATCGCGCTCTGCATCTTCATAGCGGGCGCGACCATCGCCAAATTCCAGCTTGTCTAGAATACCGGCCTCTTCAAAAAGTTTCACAGTGCGGTACACCGTTGCGATCGAAATCTGCGCATCAACAGCGGAGGCGCGCGCATATAGCTCTTCTACATCGGGGTGATCATCACTGGTTTGCAGCACTTTCGCAATAGTACGGCGCGGTCCGGTCATCCGGAGGCCTTTGGCTTCGCAGCGCTCTATGATTGTCGTGTCAGCCATATTGCGGCTCCGCGTTGATCTGTGATCGCTCGTCCATAGCCTACACGAGCGCGGGGGAAAAGGGGCAGGATGTGGCACTTTCTTGCACTGCGGTTGACTTGACGCACCAAAGAGGCCATGAGCACCTCAAACTTTGCAAAACGCGCCCGAGCACGGGCTGCGATGCACATACTACCCCTAAAGGACACATCTGTTGAGTGAATTTGAAACCATGGGCCTGCCCAAGCGCCTTATAGAGCGTTTGAGCGAACTGGGCCTCACCACACCAACCCCAATCCAAGCCCGCGCAATACCTGAAGCCTTGAACGGCCATGACGTGCTAGGTCTGGCCCAGACCGGAACGGGCAAAACTGCGGCCTTTGGTTTGCCACTGATTACACTGCTCAGTGAAAATCCGGGTCGCCCGTCGCCCAAAACCGTGCGCGCCCTTATTCTTGCGCCAACACGTGAACTTGCCAATCAAATCGTTGAGAATTTGAAAGACTACACCAAAGGCACGCCCATCAAGGTCGCTTTGGTCGTAGGTGGGCAATCGATTAATGTGCAATCCAAACGCTTGGAAAAGGGCATTGATATTCTTGTCGCGACACCTGGTCGTTTGATCGATTTGATGGATCGCCGTGCACTGACACTGAAGGAATCGCATTTCTTGGTGCTCGATGAAGCGGATCAGATGCTCGATATGGGCTTTATTCACGCGTTGCGCCAAATTGCGGCTGTTTTGCCAGAGCAGCGTCAAACGATGCTGTTTTCGGCGACAATGCCGAAGCTTATGAACGAGATTGCCAACACCTATCTCAAGAGCCCCAAAAGGATCCAAGTATCACCGCCCGGCAAAGCCGCGGATAAAGTTACACAAGTCGTCCATTTTATTGCAAAGACGGAAAAGCAGTCACTTCTGATCGAATTGCTCGGTGCACATAAAGAGGAGCGTGCCTTGGTCTTTGGTCGCACGAAACACGGGTGTGAAAAGCTGATGAAACAGCTGGTCGCGCGCGGGTTTGCGGCCACGTCGATCCACGGTAACAAAAGCCAAGGCCAGCGTGAACGCGCCTTGGCTGCATTCAAGAAGGGTGAGATGAAAGTGCTGGTCGCGACAGATGTTGCGGCGCGCGGTCTCGATATCCCCGATGTACGCCACGTTTACAATTACGAGCTGCCCAATGTGCCCGACGCCTATGTGCACCGGATCGGCCGGACTGCACGTGCAGGCAAGGACGGTGCCGCAATCGCATTCTGCGCACCTGATGAGATGGATCTTCTCCAAGACATCGAAAAGACCATGAAGATATCGATCCCCGTTGCTTCTGGCACGCCTTGGGTCGATTTTGATGGCCCATCCGCAAAAAGCCGCTCTGGCATGGGCGGTCGCGGCAAAGGCAGTGGCGGTGGTGGACGACGTGGCGGCGGCGGGGGTAGACCCGGCGGCGGCGGTGGGCGAGCCGGTGGCGGTGGCAAACCCGGCGGTGGCGGTTCTGGCAAGCCTGGTGGTGGTCGTCGGCGTCGCAGTGGCGGTGGCGGCGGTGGTGCGAAACCCGCAAGCTAATCCAAAACACTTTGAAAAACGCGATAAGGTCACGTTACTGCGGTGATCGTGACGTTTTCTCCCTCTAGGGCGTGGGCCGCAAAGGCGGTCAACAGGGGCAATGGATCCACGTCTTGACCTGGCCGCATCCAGCCCATGTCTATTGAGCTGAGATTGAATTGCGGTTGCAGAAGTTCGATTTGGCCCATGTCCCAATGTGGAAACAAACGTTCATCCAAAGTCCCGTCGGCGAGAATGTTGAAGGTGTTGTGCCTTAAATCCTGCTGAATAATGGACAAGCGGTGCATCAACGGTTCCTTTGGCCCTTCAAGGTATTACAAGAAGTGATCTTTGTCGGTGTGTAAAAAGCCCGTCAAACCATCGCGCTGATTGTTGAGCAAACTCACGCGCACAATTTCACAGACAACCCGCCCACGTAGGTGACGTTTGGCTTTGCTGCGATAAAGCACAAAATTGATATCCATTTGCATTCTACCTTGTTTCTTAAAGGGCGTTTTCGCGCAATTGGGTTATCAAAACGTGAAAAGGCGCTCCGCCCACGAAGACAAAGCGCCTAGAAATTTATCGAATTTGACGCGATCGATTAAGCGTTAACACCCATCTGCATGTTCAACATTTGCGCTGTTTGTGGATCGATCCCAAGCGCATCTGCGAGGGCGGCCATGTAGGCTTTTTCAGCAGGGGTATCGACGCGGATCGACATCATCGACATTGCGTAGAGCTGGAACTTTTGCGCATCTGGCGTATCGGCTGCAAGGGCTTCCACATCAAGAGGTGCTGCGAGTTGTGCCTGAATGAACGCAATGTCGTCTGCGTCCGCATCATCACCAACGGTTTCAAGAATTTTCGCGCGCTCTGCGTCATCAATATCGCCATCGGACTTTGCGGCTTGGATCATCGCACGTAGCATCAAACCAGCGCTTTCTTCTGCTTCAGGTGCCGCAGGGACTGCTTTGCCAAAACCATCCAGCATATAGCCCTCGCCCTTGCCACCCACAGCCGCTGCACCGCCAAGAGCTGCGAAAATACCAGCAAGTCCGACACCTGCGCCAGCACCACTGCCTTCATCACCGCCTGTAAGGGAGGACAGCAAGCCGCCTTTGTCAGCGCCCGCATCTGCGCCACCGCCCATGAGACCACCAAGCATGCCTTGAAGATCCATGCCGCCGCCAGCCGCGCCGCCACCGGTCATTTGCGCCATCATGTCGGCCATAGGGTTGGAACCACCCTCAGCGCCGCCACCCATCATGTTTTGCATCATATCGGCCATCGGGTTCGCGCCAGCGGCCCCAGCTTCGCTTTGTTGACCGCCTAAAAGCGCGCCAAGGCCACCGCCACCGGCCATTTTATCCACGCCGCGCGCAGTTGCATATCCGATAGCGACTTTCGCCAGCGTTCCCATAAGGCTCATGTGTTCTCTCCTGAAAATATTGGCGCAAGGCCCTTGATGATACGATGTTTAGACCAAATCCGGTGCGCGGCCAAAGCGATTGGCAAGGCGTGCAACGCTCAGACCTTGTACGATAATTGAGAAGATCACCACAATGTATGTTGCAGTGAGAATTAGCGGCTTCCATTCCCCCTCAGGCAGCGCCAGCGCAAGCGCTACCGAAATTCCGCCCTTGAGGCCGCCCCAAGTCATAATCGGAATAACGCCTGCACTAAACTGACGGAACGGTTTGAGCAGCAACACAGGGATCGCCACAGCCGCAAGACGCGCAACAAGCGCCAGCGCGATTGCCATGACGCCTGTGAT
>JAHEGL010000131.1 GCA_024645145.1 Planktotalea sp. | reverse complement strand
GCAAGCTTTGCGATGGCCCCAATGGCCATGGCCGAGCGTGGATCAGACGGCACCGTCAACATCATCTATTGGCAAGCGCCTTCCATCCTGAACCCGTTCCTTTCTGGCGGTACAAAGGATGTCGAATCGGCGTCGCTCGTGCTCGAACCACTCGCGCGCTACAATGAAACCGGTGAGATGGTTCCCTTCCTTGCTGCTGAAATCCCGACCGTTGCAAACGGTGGTGTTTCCGAAGATCTCACGCAGATCACATGGAAAATCCAAGAGGGTCTTCTGTGGTCCGACGGCACGCCTGTGACTTCTGCGGATGTGAAATTTACCGCTCAGTATTGTATGGATCCAGAAGGCGGCTGTGCGCAGCTTGCGTTCTTTGACGGTGTTACATCTGTCGAAGCGTTGGACGATCTGACAGTTAAAGTCACATTCGATCAGCCCAAGCCAAACCCATACGGCCCATTTGTTGGTGGTCAGTCGCCAATCCTACAGGCTGCTCAGTTTGCAGATTGCCTAGGTGCGAAAGCGCCAGAGTGCACAGAAGCGAACTTTAACCCAATCGGCACAGGTCCGTTCGTGGTTGACGATTTCCGTCCAAACGACGTGATCCAGTTCTCTGCGAACCCGAACTACCGTGACCCAGCCAAGCCAGCGTTTGCAAACGTGAACTTCAAAGGTGGTGGTGACGCGAATGGCGCGGGTCGTTCTGTTCTTGAGACAGGCGAATTCGACTACGCTTGGAACCTTCAGTTGGCACCAGACGTCATCGCAAAGATGGAAGAAGCTGGCAAAGGTAAAGCCATCGCAGGTTTCGGCCCATTGGTTGAGCGTCTTGAGATGAACATGACCAACCCAAGCCCGAATCTGCCAGCAGAAACGCGCTCCACGGTTGCAGAGCCTCACCCGTTCCTCAGCGATCCTGCGGTTCGCGAAGCTCTGTCGATCTCCATCGACCGCGCATTGCTTACAGAAGTTGGCTACGGCAAGGCGGGTACACCAACCTGTAACCTCGTCCCAGCGCCAGCGATCTATGCATCCGACAACACCTCTTGCTTGACGCAAGATCTCGACAAAGCGCGCGCGCTTCTTGATGGTGCAGGCTGGGTCGACAGCGACGGTGACGGCGTACGTGAAAAGGACGGCGTGAAGCTTTCCATTCTGTACCAGACATCCACAAACGCTGTGCGTCAGGACTTCCAGGCGCTCATCAAAGACTGGTGGAGCCAGATCGGTGTTGAAACAGAGCTTCGTAACCTCGACGCGTCTGTCTTCTTCGGTGGTGACCCAGGCTCGCCTGACACGTTCCAGAAGTTCTACGCAGACGTAGAAATGTATGCGAACACGTTCAACGGCACAGACCCACAGCAGTACCTTGCGGCGTATCGTTGTGGTAACGAGCCAAAGCCATCCAGCCAGTGGCAGGGTGAGAACATCAACCGCTTCTGCGATCCAGCATATGACGAGCTGATAGACGAATTGGCACGCACAGGTGACATCGACAAGCGTGGCGAAATTGCGCGTAAGATGAACGACATGTTGACCAAAGACACAAACACGATCGTTCCACTTGTGAACCGTGCACGTGTCTCTGCGCATGCCAACAACCTTGGCGGCGTTGTTCTTAACGTTTGGGACTCCGAGCTGTGGAACATCGCAGATTGGCACCGCGCAGAGTAATTTTACTCTAAGCCTTCGCGCCCTGCCGAAGTCATTTTGGCAGGGCGCATCCCTTTATTAGTCCTGTTGGTCTGTTTGCCGTTTTGCCTACGCAAGGCAGAGCCGCCAACACACCGATCTATAAGTCTGGATCCACATGCTGACATTCACGATACGACGTCTGATCCTATCTGTTCCGACGCTTCTGTTCATCGCGCTTGTGATTTTCATGCTGATGGAACTCGCCCCCGGTGATCCGATGGCGCAGGTTCCCCTGACCGTTCCACCTGAGGTGAAAGAAAAGATGCGCGAAGCGCTTGGTCTTGGCCAGCCCGCGCATATCCGCTTCTTCAAATGGCTGTATCAGTTCTTCATCATTGAACCGATGGTATTCTGGGATTGGCTGTGGGGCACAACATACACTGAAGGCGTGCAGCGCGTCATCTCTTGGCAGACCCGCAGCCCTGTAATGGACATCGTTATCCAGCGCATGCCGCAGACACTTTGGGTTGTAGCTATGGCTTACATCGTGGGTGTGTTGATCGCCCTGCCAATCGGTATTTATTCTGCATATCGTCAATACTCAGTCTTTGACCAAACAGGCACCTTTGTGTCGATGATCGGCTTTTCGATCCCGCCGTTCTTTACAGGGCCGCTGCTCATCGTGCTGTTCTCCGTGCAGCTCGGCTGGCTCCCCTCGATCTATGATACCACTCATGTGGTGACCGATTGGGCCAGCTTCAAAGTGCAATTCATGCAAATGATTATGCCCGTCATGGTGCTTGCCCTACAAACCACCGCGCAGATAAGCCGCTATATGCGCGCATCCGTGCTAGAGAACCTGAACCAAGACTACGTTCGCACCGCACGCGCCAAAGGTCTCTCCGAAGCGATTGTGGTAATGGTTCACGTCTTGCGCAACTCAATGATCCCAGTGGTCACCGTCATTGCACTCGGGATGCCCGCAATTTTTGGCGGCGCGATCATCACAGAGAACGTGTTCAAGGTGAACGGCATCGGTCAGCTCTTGCTGACTGCGCTCTTTGCCAATGACATTCCGATGGTGCTGACCCTCACCTTCATCTTCGCGATTCTGATCGTCCTGTTTAACCTGATTGCCGACGTACTCTACGGAGTCCTTGACCCGAGGATCCGCTATGACTGATGCAACCCAGATCAACGCGATTGAAGCGCTCGAAGATAAAGAGCCTCAAAAGCCCGCGCGTAGCCAGTGGAAAGACGTTTGGGACCAGTTCCGCAAACATAAAGGCGCACTGTTTGGTGGTGGATTTTTGCTGTTCATCACGCTCTTTGTGCTCTTGGGGCCGCTTATTTGGCAGCTTGATCCGCAAAAGCTCGACATCCGCAACAAAGACATTCGCCCGATCTACACGTGGCTGTGGCATGGCGATGCAAAGGTCGCATGGAACCGCCCCCTCGGCACCGACAACTTGGGTCGCGATATGCTTGCCAATATGATCAAAGGCGGGCGCACGTCGCTTGCTGTGGGTTGGGCCGCGATGGTGCTTGCGCTGGTGCTCGGGACATTGATTGGCGTGCTCTCAGGCTACTTTAAGCGCCTCGATGGCGTCCTGATGCGTTTCACGGACCTTGTACTGTCCTTGCCTTTGCTGCCTTTGCTATTGGTGGCTGTGACGCTGTTCCGCCAACCGCTCCGCGCGGCTTATGGCCCTGAGGGTGGCATGTTCGTACTGATCGTTGGCATCATCGGTATCACAAGCTGGATGCAAACAGCGCGCATCGTGCGTGGTGAGATATTGGCGCTGAAAGAGCGCGAGTTCATCTTAGCAGCCCGGTCCATCGGCACGACGCCTTACAAGATCATCACGCGCCATTTGCTGCCCAACATTATGTCCCCGATTATGGTCTCCGCCACACTTGGCCTCGCAACAGCAATCATCACCGAAAGCGCTTTGAGCTTCCTAGGCGTCGGTTTTCCATCCGACTTCCCAACATGGGGCAAGATGTTAGCTGACAGTGTACCACGCATGACAGAATACCCTGAGCGCGTGGTCCTGCCCGGCATCGCGATTTCACTGACTGTTCTGTCCGTGAATTACTTGGGTGACGGTTTACGCGACGCCTTGGATCCACGTATTCGCGGGCGATAAGGTAAGGTGCGTTATACCACGCACCTTACGCAAACTCTTACCCCAAAGACTCGTTGCTAATGGTCAGCACTGCCCCAAAAGGTAACAGCACTGTCAAATTCTGATTGGTAATAGTGCGCTGCCGATGAACCATCTAAATCGCCCTGAAAACAACCAAGCCGATGTGCGCACTCAAAAAAGCCTTGTCTAGGAAAATCCTGTGTAGCTTTGCTCACAACAAGTGCTGCAATAAGCGGATGGCCCGCTGCAGCATCTTGCTCCATCAACTCTTCTAACGCTGTGGTCAGTTGTCGAATTGTATTGGGTGGCACAAGCTCAAGCTTTAGCGCGAGCGCTTGATAGGTAATCGGCTGACCCTGACATACAACTTCGATCAGACGTCGCCGAACACGTTCCGCTAGCATGTCAGGCTGTCCGCTTCACGACCGCAACGCTTAGGCCGCAATCAAAGTCACCTTTAGCTCGTCCGCCCCATCAATAATGCGAAACAACTGATCTATGTTGGGATGTGCACCGGGGCGCGCCTTGGCATCTGGGGTGTGTTCAGCAAACACATCTAGACCGTGCTGCGCAGCTTCCACATTTATCTCACCAAATTCTTGATGAAGATATTGATACACAATCAAAGATCCTTGCTTGCCAGGTTGATTATCGATGCGCGCAGCAACCTCTCCTTTTGCGTCACTCAGCTCAATTGCTGCAAGCGTATCGATCGAGGGCATCAGCGCCAGATTGTCCTTAAAAGAAGATGTTGGCTGGATCATGTCTAAGTCCTTATCAATGTTATACGCGTCTCAGGCGCGCGCGGCACCTTAACCTTGTTGACCAAGCGTTGCTTTGACCAGTTGCGCGAAGTGATCGCCGCGTTTTTCAAAGTTGTCATACTGATCGAAACTCGCCGCCGCAGGAGCCAATAGCACTGTCTCACCCTCGCCCGCATCCGCCATCGCGCGTGCCACAGCTTGCTCCATGGACACGCAGATATCACTCTCAACCCCTGACAATTGCAAAGCAAACCCTTCAGCGTCGCGCCCAATCACATAGGCTTTCAAGACCTCGCCTGCCGCATTTGCCAAAGCACCAACGCCGCCCTCTTTCTCAAGCCCACCACAAATCCAGCGAATCTTTTTGAACGCGCCGAGCGCTTGTTTGGCACTGTCCACATTCGTCGCTTTGCTGTCATTCACGTAGGTCACACCTTGCGCCTCAGCGACAATCTGCGAGCGATGCGGCAGGCCTGGATAAGATGCCAATCCAGCCTCAATCACCCTAGGTGCCAGTCCCAATGTCCGGCACACAGCATATGCACAGCAGGCGTTTTGATGGTTATGCGTACCGGGCAATCCCTTGATCGCGCGTAAGTCGATCGATCCAATCTGACGCCCTTTGCGATACTCAGACAAGAACCCCTTGCGCGCAAAAACTGTCCAGCCAAACTCTGTTAGCTTGCGATCCACAGAGACACGGATCACCCGATCATCCTGCGGCCCCTGCGCCATTTGTCCGGCCAAATACAAACCCTCAGCTTCGTCCACACCGATAATCGCACGCTCTGGCCCGCCTTCCGCGAACAACCGGCGCTTGGCTGCGAAATAGCCGCCCATACCCGCATGACGATCCAGATGATCAGGGGAGAGATTGGTGAACACTGCCACATCCGGAGTCAAAGCACGGGCAAGGTCGGTTTGATAGGACGACAGCTCCAGCACAACGACTTCACCATCAATCGCAGGATCGATATCGAGCACGCCGCGCCCGATGTTTCCCGCAAGCTGCGTAGCGCGGCCTGTGTGCTCTAAAACGTGGTGGATCAATGCGGATGTGGTGGATTTCCCGTTCGATCCCGTCACCGCGACGATACGCGGAACAACGTCCATGTTCTGCCATTCCGTTGTCGCGAAAGAGCGGAAAAAGAGCGAGATGTCGTTGTCCACAGGCACGCCCAGTTCATAGGCCTCTGCGATCACAGGATTGGGCGTCGGGTAAAGATGCGCAATGCCCGGTGATGTGATCAAGACTGAAAGCTCTGCAAGGGTTTTTCCCGTGAGCTTGGCCGCCTCGAACCCTTCCCCTTCCGCCTTGATGCGGGCGGTCTCATTATCGTCCCAACAGATCGGCACGGCCCCACCTTCACGCAGCGCACGCGCAGCCGACAAGCCAGAGCGCCCAAGCCCTAAAACGCCTACGCGCGCGCCTGTGTAACCTTGCACTGGAATCATGATAAAGCCTCCCGATTGGTGCGGCTATCGGTAGTCGATTTGGCAGGAAATGGCTAGCTATTCGCTCAGCAAAGCATCAATTATACGTTGGGTTTCGATGACGTAGCTTTCTGCCTGTTCGTCGTCACCCGCGCACTCAGGGTGCTCACTTGCCAGTGTCAGCGATGCGCGCGCAAAGGTGGCCGATTTCCACAACGTTATTCTCCAGAAACAAGACCACGACGTTTCACATGCTAACGCCTAACCTCAAACAATTTTTTGAAGCATATCCGACGAAAGTAAAGTGAAAAGGCCCTGCCCTCCCATGGCGAAGGTCGGTGAAAATCCAAGCGGGGTCAGGTGGTGGGGATTACTCCCGCACGCCCGCGAACTGCTCTTGCC